>NZ_VMMT01000007.1:63927-69537 GCF_013277355.1 Streptococcus sp. 1343 | reverse complement strand
CAGCTTTCTTCTCTGCATCTGTCAAGTCTGTACGCTCATCAATGGTCTTGTTCTTAGCAGCAAGAGCGTCATCAATGGCTTTGTCAGCGGCTGCTTTAGCAGTTGTTTCTGGATTCACAGCTTTAATCGCTTCTACACCTTGTGTCTTAGCGGCATCTACTTGTTCTTGAGCTGCTTGGGCTTCTTCTGGTGTTGCGGCTACATCTGGTTGAGCATCAATGGCCTGGTTCGCTTCAGCTGCTTTCGCTTGAGCTTCTTTCTTAGCTGCATCTTTTTCTTCAGCTGTTAGATCTTGACGGGCATCGATTTCTGCTTCTTTCTTAGCTAGTTCATCTGCCACTGCTTTCTTAGCAGCATCTTTGGCTACTGGAGTCACAGAGGTAACATCCGCTACACCTTTATCTTCTGCAGCGTCCACAAGTTTTTGGGTTGCTCGGGCTGCATCTTCTGTATCTTCATTATCAGGTTGAGCGTTGATTTTAGCTAATTCTGCATCAGCTAATTTTTTGGCTTCTGCTTTAGCTGCGTCTTTTTCTGCTTGACTTAGGTCTGTGCGCTGATCAATCTCATCATTTTTAGCTGTTAAGGCATTGGCAATTGCTGCCTTAGCATTCTCTTTAGCGATTGGGTTTACTTTAGAAATGGCTGTAGTGGCTTCTGTTTGCGCTTCATTTACAGCTGCATCTGTCGTCGCTGCATCGATTTTCTCAGTTGCTGCCCGGGCTGCTGCGTTAGCTTTAGCAATAGCGGCTGTTTTTTCAGCTTCTGATAGATTTCTGTCTGCATTAATAGCATCTTCTTTGGCCTTACGAGCTGCTTCAATTGCCGCTTTGGCTTCAGCTTTTTTAGCTACTACTGGATTGTCTGCTGCAATGGCGGTTGTCCCTTCAGTTTGAGCTTGATCCAAGGCAGCTTTTGTTGTTAGGCTAGGATCATTAATTGCTGCTAATGCTTTTTCCTTATCTGCATTTACCTTAGCGATAGCAGCTTGTTTTTCATCATCGGTAGTATTAGGATCTGTAATAGCATTAATTTCTGCGATCTTATCTTCTGCAGCCTTGTTCACTGCATCAATCGCAGGTTGTTTATCAAGAGTTACAAATTCTGATAATGGTCTTTTATCTGTAGATCCATCTGTATAGGTTACAACAAGATTTCCAGCGTTATCTTTTGCTACTGATTTAATCTTAGTCTTAGCATCTTCAGCATCTACAGTTTTACCTTTTTTGTCTGCAAAGTTGGCATCATCATTAGTTTGAGCATACTCAATTTGTAATTTTTCTTTGATTTTATCTAAGTCTGCTTCTGTTACGTTAGCTGGGTCTGCTACAGCAACTTTTTCAGTTGGAGTTGCTATATCATATTTAGATGTTTGATTTTTAACTACGAATCGAACATATCCTGGTTTTTGTCTCGCATTAGGATCTTTATCTAGCGCTCTGTAATCAGTGTTTGAAAGTTTACCGTCATTATCTTTAGAAACGACGAAACTTGTCCACTGTTTACCAGCTGCTAGATTAGTTTTACCAGTCATCTTGATAGTAGCTGTTCTCTTATCTTCAGATACTGAACCTTCTCCAGTCACTGCACCATTTTCAACTTTACCTGTTGTAAATCCATAGCGATTCGCGTTATTCTCTGAAACATCTCCAGGTCCACGTAGGTAAAGATTTTTAACTTCATTTTCATCTGTACCTTTGAAAGTTAGATCAGTGTTTTCACCTGTATAAACATAGATTTGTTTATTAGCTTCATTTGAGTATGGAATCTCAACTGTCGGAGCAGCATTTGTGCGTGCAAACTCTGTTAATGGTAATGTATCTGTAGATCCATCATTATACGTCACCACCATATTGTTATCTACTTTTGTAACAGATTTAATCTTAGTTTCTTTATCGTCAACGTTTTCATTGCGTTTTGATACTAAGTTAGCATCTGTATTTTTTGCAGAATAGTGAAGTTTAATATTTGCATTGTTTTCACCGACTAGTTTCTTAAACTCTGCATCTGTTACGTTATTAGCATCAACTACTGGGAACTTAGCGGATTCTTCTGCCGGTTTTGTAACATCATATTTTTGAGTTTGTGGCTTAAGCATGACACGGAAGGCATGGTCGTTAGCGGCATCCTTTCCAGAACCAGCGAATTTTGTTCCTTCGACATCTGTAACTGTCACATAACGCCAACCTAAAGGCAATCCCTGTGGAGTTTCTCCTTTTGTTGCTGCGTCTAGGCTATCTTGTGATAAATTATCTACTGCCTTCGGAGTACCTGAGTATCTGATAACCGCTGGTGTCGCGTTCGATGCTGGTGTTTCAGTTTTAAACTCGTTTGCTGTATATCCATACTGAGTATTGATTTTATCAGTCTCACCGTCTACAGGTTTGAAAGCATTGCTTCCCCATTGTTCCAGTGTGGCTTTTGAAACCTTATCCGAATCATCTTTGATTTTAATATCAAACGAGTTCTCTTCTGCACCATAGACATAAATTTCTCGTTTAGCTTCATCTGAGTATGGAATATCTACTGTTGGAGGTTGATTGGTACGTGCTACACGATCAACTGGAACCACATCTGTTGAACCGTCTTTATAGGTTACAGTGACGTTTCCATCCGCTACATTTACACTCCCCACTACTGAATCACGAGGTTCTACAACAGTTCCTTTTTTAGACTCTAGTCTAGCGTCCTGGCTAGTTTTAGAATATTCAACTTTAAGCTGAGTTTTAATTTTTTCAATATCTTGTTCAGTTAAATTGTCAATATTTGAGACACTAATTTTATCAGCATTGGTTGCTGGTTCCTGGATGCTATATTTGTAGGTTTGAGATTTAAGAACAAGAGATATATATCCTGGATCTATTTTTTGCCCAGAGTTTACAACATTATTCAGACCTTGTTTATCACCAACCTTTACATAACGCGTCCCAATTTTTAGTGCTTGTTCCTCTCTTTTTGTATATCCGTTATGTCTTTTTAGACTATCATCTGGTTTCCCTGAAATAGTAATTGTAGCAGGAGTAGCTTGAGTAGCAGGAGTACCAGAAGCAGAAGAAGGAGTTGTATTGTTAGACATATCTTCATTAATTACCGTTCCAGTATAGCCATACTCAAGGTTAAGTTTATTCTCTGCTCCGGTAACTTTCCTAAATGCCTGATTCGAACCCTTTTTGAATGTTGCATAAAGAATTTCCCCACTATCATCGTAGACAGGAATTTCAATATTTGCATCTTCCTCATTA
Organism: Streptococcus sp. 1343; assembly: GCF_013277355.1. Lineage (NCBI taxonomy): Bacteria > Bacillati > Bacillota > Bacilli > Lactobacillales > Streptococcaceae > Streptococcus > Streptococcus sp. 1343. The sequence goes on along the minus strand of NZ_VMMT01000007.1, from coordinate 66,295 downwards.
TAAACAAAAATTTCCTTTTCATCCTGACGAGAATAGGAGATTACCGCTACAGGTTTTTGATTTTCTGCACCAGTAGACGGTGCTCCATCTCCTGGGTCAGCCTCCCCCCTCCGTTAGGGCTAGCTGCCACAGCGGCTCCGCCTTGTGGGTCTGTGCCATTCTCATCAGCTGACACTGCTCCGTTCCCCAAAAACATAAATAGAGCCGCTACTGCCACACTGGCCGCACCAAAACTATATTTACGAATAGAATAACGCGTGACCTTCTCACGACGCAGGCGCTCAGAACGACTCATGGATACTTTCTTGTCCATTACTTAAATCTCCTTTAGGATTATATTTTTCTACATAAGAGAGGCTCCTCCTTCCTTATAGAAGGAGACTTCCTCTATGCATAGATTTACTTTACTATGATACATAATTACCAAGATATATGCAACTTTTTTGTTTGCTAATATTTTGCTAAAAAAAAAAAAAAACATTTTTTCGATTTTCGTGAATTTTATTCGGTTTTTTTATCCATGTTTTTTATTATTTTATGAATTTGTTAAGGATTTACAGATTCTTATGACATCTTATGCTCTGATTTTTTAGGATTCACTCAACCCTTAATTTCTATAAATATTATTTTTTCAAAATAACTCTATCTTTTTCACTAGCCTCGACAAAATAAGTAGAAAAAATGTAAGGGGGTGCGCCTTTTTCATTGGCATCATTTGAATATGACAACATGCAAGGAGCCTAAAAAAGAGAAACTGCCAGTGATATCACTAGCTATTCTGATTGCTTGCCATAGAACAGAAGATAGCGGCTCCTTGCCTCTCCTGACTACTTGACTAGTCTTGACCACTTACTATAGCTGCTCAGTTTTAAACAAGCAGGTTATCAGAAAGCCATGGCCTAGCCTACTGATTTTAAACAAGGAGCATTGGATGGCATCAAAAAAGAACACAGGCCTGCCGAGGCAGCCAAAGTTTTTGATCTTGGTCTCAGAACTCTCTTCAGCTAAGAAAAGAAATGAGGTGAACAAGGACACTGAGAGCGGAAAGAGCCAGTCATCAAAAATCGAAAGCTTTTGTAGAGGCTCATATCGAGGCTGCTTTCAGGGAAATTGCGGCACAGTTTGATTGTGCTCTCCCTTCAGTAGGGGCAGCTTTAAAGCAGATTCAGGTCATTTGAAAAAGACGACTAGCTTTAAGGAACAAGATTCAAAAAAAGTCGCTGACTTCTCTAGTCTGGAGATTTTCCAATCTCTCTCCTTATGGGACGGTTCTATAGTAAAATGAAATAGAAATAGGACAAATCAATCAGGACAATCAAATCGATTTCTAACCATGTTTTAGAAGCAGAGGTGTACTATTCTAGTTTCAATCTACTATATTTTTTAGCAAAGGGCTTTAAGATAACATAAAAATCGAAGTTCTGCTACTCCTATAAATGGAGTCATAGAAATTCGATTTTTTCTAATTATCCTAATCCTAAACGTTCAAAGATAGGCTCCACTCGTTTGGTATAGTAAAGATGGTTGAAAATCTCATCGATTTCCTCTTGTGTCAAACGTGATGTCACCTCTGGATCTGCTTCCAGAAGTAGTTTGAAGTCTACTTGCTTGTCCCAAGAGTAGGCTGTTTTTGGTTGTACCAAGTCATAGGCTTGCTCACGGGTCATGCCTTGTTCAATCAAGGTCAACATGGCACGTTGGCTAAAGATCAGACCAAAAGTCGCGTTCATGTTGCGGATCATGTTTTCTGGTAAGACCGTCAAGTTCTTGACGATATTTCCAAAACGGTTGAGCATGTAGTCAATCAAGATGGTCGTATCAGGTGTGATGATACGCTCAGCTGATGAGTGGGAAATGTCGTGTTCATGCCAGAGAGCCACATTCTCATAGGCTGTAATCATGTGACCACGCTCTAAACCCTGTTCAATCCCCTCTGCACGACCTCTCTCCAACCCTTTTTCTTCAGCTTGCTCCAAGGCATAGTCCTGTGCTAACAAGGCTTGTTCTTCGCGTCTGCGTTGTTCACTAAACATCTCCCTGTCCTCCTCGGACCAGCTCTTATAGTCTAGCAGTTGGTCTGCTTGACTGATGGCTCGCTCGGGTTCCTGGGTAAAAGGTTTATTCCCAAAAAACTCCAACCATGGTTTACGAACCTCGTCTTTGCTGGTTTCTCTGTATTTTTTTAGGTCTTATTTGTAATGTTTTTTCAATAGCGACTCAAACTCAGCGACGCTCATACCCAGCTGATGGCTGGCAACCTCGGAAGTCAGAAGTCCTTGGCGAACCATATCCAGAAAGGCAAAAAGTTTTCCACGTTCAAGTCCTTGTTCTAAACCTTTTTCGATGCCCTGTTCAATCCCCTCAGCTC
>NZ_VMMT01000007.1:0-63796 GCF_013277355.1 Streptococcus sp. 1343 | reverse complement strand
CAGCTCGACCACGTTCAAGACCTTCTGCACGACCTCTCTCCAACCCTTTTTCTTCAGCTTGTTCCAAGGCATAGTCCTGCGCTAGCAAGGCTTGTTCTTCGCGTCTGCGTTGTTCACTAAACATCTCCCTGTCCTCCTCGGACCAGCTCTTGTAGTCCAGCAGTTGATCTGCTTGGCTGATGGCTCGCTCGGGTTCCTGAGTAAAGGGCTTATTACCAAAAAACTCCAACCATGGTTTGCGAATGCTATCTTTGCTGGTTTCTCTGTATTTTTTTAGGTCTTATTTGTAATGTTTTTTCAATAGCGACTCAAACTCAGCGACAGTCATACCCAGCTGATGGCTGGCAACCTCGGAAGTCAGAAGTCCTTGGCGAACCATATCCAGAAAGGCAAAAAGTTTTCCACGTTCAAGTCCTTGTTCTAAACCTTTTTCGATGCCCTGTTCAATCCCCTCTGCACGACCTCTCTCCAACCCTTTTTCTTCAGCTTGTTCCAAGGCATAGTCCTGCGCTAGCAAGGCTTGTTCTTCGCGTCTGCGTTGTTCACTAAACATCTCCCTGTCCTCCTCGGACCAGCTCTTGTAGTCCAGCAGTTGATCTGCTTGGCTGATGGCTCGCTCGGGTTCCTGAGTAAAGGGCTTATTACCAAAAAACTCCAACCACGGCTTGCGAACCTCGTCTTTGCTGGTTTCTCTGTATTTTTTTAGTTCCAAGAACGCCATCTTAACCAGATGATTTTCTTGTCCATTATTGGTGATGGTTAAAACCTCACCTGTCGTATCCTCGCGCATACTAAAACTATGAAAAGCTAGGTCATCTGAAAAGTAATTGCTGTCCACAATTGCGATAGCGTATACTGGTGCAATGTGTTTGTAACTCTGGTGGGTGTCACCTTCACGTTGGCGAATTTTTTCTAGGTTTTGATTGACCTGACTACACAAATAAGCCCACAGGCGATTGATGAAAAAATTCTGATGATGGACTTGAATCTCAATGATTACTTGAGTGCCATTATCTAGTTCAGCTAAAACATCTATACTGGTATAGAAATCCTGTGCCGAGTACGGCAGGGAAGGCAAGACGTGAATGTTGCTTCCCTCCAAAATGGTCACATTTTTGGCTGGCAAGTCCAGCATATCGCGAATAAACTGACAAGTGATTTCTGGGTTGCTGAAAATTTTCTTAGCAACCAAGTCATTAGTTGGGCTAATGCCCGGATGACGTAATGTCATATTTCTTCTCCTTTCATTATAGCACATTTTTAAATCTAGGTTTACTAGATTCACTGCTACTATCTATTTATTCGGAAAAGAAATGAGTTGTTAAGATATTTTATCTCGTTTCAACTAAAATATGAGCTTGATCAATCAGCTGTCCATCAACAGTCAGATTCAGATAGAAATCCAAGGTCTTATCGGCAGCAAAATACAGGGTTGGTATGGTCAAATCTTTTTTGCTTTCCCCAGCTTGGAATTGAAGGACTTGAATCTCGTCCTGATAGACGACACCATGGACACCTGTCCCCGGTTGAATCGAAATCTTAGCTTCCAAAGGAGTACTACTTTCGCTACGTTCAATCCTAAAATGAAGAGTCTCTCCCTTTGCCACAGCTAGGCTTTTTTCTGCAAATGCTAATCCCTGAACAACTTCTTTTTTTGATAAGCTAGGAGTTTTATAGAGGGAAATCTTGGTCAGTACAGGTAAATCCTGTGTCTCTGTAATCATCACGCGCACCTTCTGTGCCTCTACTATCGGCCCTCGCAAGAGGCGCTTATGACCAACTGTGAAGCCCCTGCCAAATTCCTGCCAGACACCATCCACCTCTACTTGCACATGAAAAGCAGCGATTCGTTGCCCTAGCTTCAAATCTTCTCTTAACTCAATTACATCAAAAGTTTTAGGAGATCCTAGGTCTAGTTCTAACTGGATTGGCAAGCCTACGTCGCTTGCCCAAGAGCTGGTCTCAAGACCATCTGTCAGATGGTGACAAGCAAAGTCTGCGGAAAGAGCTGGACCAGATACCCCAGCTCCCAAAGCCAAATCTTCTTTATAGAGCTCATTGCGATAGGCCGCAAATTCATAGAGGCGTTCAATATCCTTTGCATCAAAGAGCCCAGCTTGATTCGGCGGAATATTAAGCAAGAGTGGAGTTCCTCGCCCTACTGAGTGAAAATAGATTTCGACCAACTCCTCGAGAGACTTAGGATCCTGATCCTCATGGTAAAACCAGCCCGGACGGATGGAAACATCTGCCTCTCCGATTGAAAAAATCGTGCCCGAGGGATCCCCGTGCTGAAGATAGTTCAGCTCTGCTTCTGTTCCTAGCTTATCAGGATTCACCTTTTGCCATAGGGGATCACCTGCATACCCTCTTTCATTGCCAATCCAGCGGATACTGGTGCCTTCTGTTGAAAAAATCAAGCAGTCGCCCTGCAGGTCACGAATGGTTTCAAACCATTTTTCAAATTCATAACTGACCTTTTGCGCGCCCTCTCCTCTGGCTCCATCCATCCAGACCTCAGCAAATTTCCCTCCATTTCCATAGGCAGGATTTGATAAAATCTCCTTCAGCTGTGCCAGATAATAGGCATTATAGTCCGCTTCTCGGTCCACATGATAGAGGGGACTATGGGCATCCCACGGTGATAGGTAGACCCCCATATCCATATCAAACTCTGTGGCAGCTTGGGATACTTCAAGAAGCAAGTCTCCCTTTCCTCTCCTCCAAGGACTGACCTTAACCGAATAATCTGTGTGAGCTGTCGGATAGAGGACAAAGCCATCGTGGTGCTTGACCACCAAAATCAACTTCTTGAAGCCCGTTTCCTTGAGTACACAAACCCACTCACGCGCGTCTAACTGTGTCGGGTTAAAGTGTTCAGGATCCTCCTGACCTGTCCCCCATTCCTGGTCATAAAAGGTATTAGGCCCAAAATGGATAAAGGCTGCTAGTTCATCCTCTAAATACGCTAACTGGGCCTGACTAGGCAAGGGGCCATGCGGTTTTATTGCTCTTACCATACTACTTCCTATCTACATTTTTCTTTACTTTTTTGGCATACACTTGCAATTCTGTTAAGGCTAGGGGGCTTGCCAAGTTTTCAAATCGAAGACGAAGGGCATAGGTTTCCACCTTGTCAAATTCAAAACGAAGCTCCTCATCCTTGTCACTTGACACTTTTCGGATAGCTGATACAGGGCGCCAATTCTCCTCTTGTTTGAGCAGAGAATCCTTGTCCAAATGATTTGGAGTCCGAGGCAAGCTAGGCTCATTCCCTACATAATAATCGATATGGGTAGGATCCACCGCCACGTAGTCTTGATTTTCGACATAATACAAGGTCACATTATCCACAAATCGCGGTTTTAAAATCCCTGCATCTCCAAAAAGAATGCCGACATTGGCTTGCTCTGACTTGGCAATCCAAGTATTGGCTGTCGATTTCTTCCGAGAAATGACCTTGTCATTGAGGTAAGAGACTGGGTGATTAGGCTCTGAGTGGGAAGCAAATACCAGAGGCAGGTTGGATCCTGTCCACTGATTGGAAATGACTTCCCCATCTACACTGGCATCTGTCACATGAATGGTGACTGTTGCTGGCAACTCACAGCCCGCTACTTGTCCTGTAAGAATACATTCTCCTACCTGAGCATAGACTTGAGGATCGAGTTCATCCCAAGTCACCTTGGCCGTATCTCGTCTGCCATCTGATAAGACTAGCTTAACTCGGTCTGGTAGGTGTGGGGCTTCCTTGACAAGCGTCCAAATCCTTTCAGTCTCAATAGCGCAAATCCCTTGGACACAAATCTGAGCAGAAGCCTTTAAATCCAGCCCTTCCAGCTGACCAGATACCATAAACTCATGAAAGCTTGCCATATCTTCTTCGGAGATTGCCTCCCAAACAACCTTGACTCGTTTTGCACCGCCAGACTCATAGTCCACCAAAACTGAAGATGGAAGATGTGGATAAGTCCCCTTAGCTGTATACAAGCGAAGTGGTCGTACAAAAACTGCCTGCCCTAGTGAGGTATTTTCTGCCACCTGCAAATGAGTTTGATAGGTCTTTCCTTGATAAATAGCACTGATAACCAAGTCGCCTGCAGACAAGCAATGAAGCACTCCCTGCTTGATAATGGCGTGGGCACTACCACTCGTCTCCCAAATCACTTCACTATTCCCCACCTTGTTCACAAGGTTATCCACAGTTTGTGGATAAAGTCCAATAGCTGGGGAATCCCCTTCTTGTAATCCTGCCTGCTTGTCCACTCGAATCTCAAATAAGCGCTGATTTTTCACTGACTGGCAAGCCAAATCCTCTCCCACTAAGAGATCGAAACTTGCCGGCTCTAGCCCTCTGGCACTGGCCTTTACTCTCACTTGACCTACCCGCTCCAAGCTCTGAACTAAGAGGACACCTCTGCCATGAAAGGCTTTCCGCTTAAACCGACCATTTTTCTGGGCTTGGTAACGTTCACGACTGGCCTGCCTACCATTATCCACACCTACAATAAGAGCAGGGCCTTCAATTTCAAAATGAAGCTGATTGGAAGCAGTCGGCACCCAATTTCCATCCTTGTCCAATACATCAAAATAGAGATAGAGGAGGTCTTGCCCATCTGGCTCCAGTTTTGTCTTCTCAGCATGTAGCCCGATTTTGGCTGGCTTACCTGCAGTCACCACCCTATCTTCTGCCACAAGCTGACCTTGACGGTCATAGGCCACAGCACGCAATTCTCCCGGTTGATAAGCCAATCGCCATTCTAGATAGAGCTGGTCAGAACCTTGTCCCTCCTGGTATCTTCGACCGTCTGAAGTCCATTTTTCCTGAAAGGTCTTCCTACCTTGGGATTTTCCATTGAGAAATAGCTCTACAGAACGGGCATTTGAATACACTCGAACAGGGATATCCCCATACTTATCCACAACTTGTTGATAACTCTTGTGGATTTCCCAATTCCAATGGGGTAGGATATGAACCATGGGATACTGATCTAGGTCCAACCACTGACTTTGATAGAGATAATAGTCATTTTTAGGAATCCCTGCCGTATCCACAAGCCCAAAATAGGAACTCTTTACAGGCATGTCATTTTGATTGTGCCAAGGAGTGGGCTCACCAATATAATCCACTCCTGTCCAGATAAACTGACCCGCATAGTCTAGCCGATTTCTATCTGCTATCCAAGAAGCCGTCGCTGTCTTCCCCCAAGGAACTCGATCATTGCCATAGTCTGACTGTTCAAAATTCCGCACGCGGCGATTATCCCCAACCCATTCCTTATCTGGGCGAAAATAGCTGTCACGCGTCCTTGTAGCCGATGAGGTTTCAGATCCATAAAGTCGCCACTTAGGATGTCTTTTGCGAATCCCATCAATATTGTCTTCCGAGTAATTCAAGCCTACCACATCCAGCAAATCGGCTATCTTTTCATGGCCTCCAGACCCATCTCCAAAGCGAAACTCGTCCATTCCCATGGTCACAAAACGGCTATCATCCACTTCCTTAACCCTTCCCAGCAAGCGTTTGATAGTCTTCAATGAATGAGCATCTCCATTTGCTTCGCTGACTTCATTTCCCAAGGACCACATAAAAATCGCTGGATTGTTCTTGCCACGCTCAATCATGGTGCGCAAATCGTAATCTGACCAGAAATCGCCTGCTTTCGCTTCTGGATGAGTCGCTTCTTCCTCAAAAAAGCGACCATAGTCATATTCTTTCTTGCCTCCATACCAGGTATCAAAGGCTTCTTCTTGGATAAGTAAGCCCATTTTGGCAGACAGATCCAGCAAAATACTACTAGCTGGATTATGGGTAATTCGGATAGCATTGACCCCCATTTCCTTCATCTGGCGCAAGCGTCTCTCAGCAGCTGACTTGTTTTCCACAGCTCCCAATGCTCCGTAGTCATGGTGCAAACAAACCCCATGAATCTTCAACCAGCGACCATTTAGAAAGAAACCCTTATCCGCTTGCCAATCCATATAGCGGTAACCAAAAGTCTCCTCTTCTTCATCAACCAAAATGCCATTTTTGTAGAGGCGAGTCTTCAATTGGTAAAGGTGAGGATGATCAATATCCCAAAGCAAGGGTTGAAAAATTGATATGGCTTGTTGGAAATGATGTTTGCCTCCAGACTCAATCACTAGAGAGTCTGTCGCCTGCCAGTCTGAAACCTGTTGTCCATCATACCAGATACTCTGCTCCAAATATACCGACACGGACTGAGGCCCATTATTTGAAACCTTGCTTTCAAGCTGGGTTTCCACCCACCCAGCTCTTTGTTCCTTTAGCTTAGGACTTGCTATCGTAATCCCATACAAATCCAGATGCACCGAATCTGTCATCAATAATTTTACTTCTCGATAAATACCGCTACCAGAGTACCAACGACTGCTAGGTTGCTTATTTTCCACAAAAACCGCAAGCTGGTTGGCCGTCCCATCATTTCTTAGATAAGGGGTGATATCATAAGAAAAGGGTGTGTAGCCATTGGGATAATAGCCCAACACTTGTCCGTTAATATAGACTTGGGCATTCATGTAAACCCCGTCAAAGAGCAAACGCACCGAAACAAGACTGGCATCTTCTTCCAAGTAAAACTGTGTCCGGTACCAAGCTTGACCCCCGTTTAACTGACCACCCTCATTTTGCGCTGGCGAATACTGATCAAAATCATTGTAAATACTCCAGTCATGTGGTACTTGAATGGCCTGCCAATTTTCCCTCTGAAAATCCGGCGCCAAGGCCTCTTCTTTCCCCACCTCTTGACTAAAAAACCAGTGATTTCGTAAAACTTCTTCTCTTCTCATACAAGCATTCCTCGTTAAACAAGTCTATTGACTTGACTATAGCACAAAACAAAAGCGCTTTCAAGACTTCCTCCATCACTCCCTAAATCCTCAGAAAAGATTCTATAATTTGTGGAAAAGTCTGAAAATCACTCCATGTTCATATAAACTGTCATTTTCAAGAAACAAGGTCAAACCTTACAAGAGCGCAAAAAACACCTCTCTGAATGTTCATTCCAGAGAGATGTTCCTTTTGTCTTAGCTATTATAAATCGACTGTCTAAAGTCATCTGAATCTTTGAGATAAGCTTTATAAATCGCTTTTTTCAGTTTTTGAACGGGTGTTTCGATAAACATAAATTTCTGAGCTGTTGTGTTTCCTGCTTTTATTTGAGCAAGTTCCTCTTTAACAGCTTTATTCATAAGCTCTTGTAATTTTTCTTTACTATCAATCACTTCTTCTTTTCCGTTGTAATTTATAGTAATTGGTGTTAACTTACCTAATTTCTCAACACGCTCATTTATTTGCTCTTTTTTGAACTCAGCATATGTTTTTCCTAGAATTTTATCAAAAATATATTTATCTGATAACGGTACTCCCTCTGCTTCAGCTTCTTCTTTAAACTGATTTGATACATAAGGAACAAATCCTTCATAGTAGCCCAAAGCAGCCATCAATTCAAAGGCTTGTTTTCTAAAGGTGATGTCCCCACTCATACCAGAGTCATTTTGACTAACACCATAAATGGTATCAAACATATCAACGGTATAGTAACCATTTGGTGCAATTTTACCTTTATCCTTAAAGCCAGCAATGATATAACGATTGACCAGGATATGATTGTCAATTAAACTATCAATATCTGTCAAGTTTTTGGCATCTTCTAAGGTCAGAGCTTGAATCTCCTCACTCTTATGAGTCGGTTTAACTGCTGTATTACGGTAATCTATCCATCTTCTAAATGGTGAACTAATAGGAACTATTTTCTTGAAATATTTAGTTTTTTCTTCATCAGTTAGATTTTTCGTTGCCTCAGCTTCTAGATAATCTAGAGTATAAAGGACATCAAAACTTCCCTTCATGTAAGATTGCAAATCTTCTGCCGTTTTAAATCGATCAGGTGTCTTATTGTAAAATCCATCCTTATCACTCTCATCATATACAAAGTTGAGATTGAAATAAGTATCCTTTTCTGGATTATAGGAGTTTTCAAAAATACCACGCGCATAAAACTCTGCGGCTGTACCATCTCGACGACCGTGATTATTAAACAAGACCGTTCTATCTAGTAAGTGCGTCATTTCATGAGAATAAGTCGCTGAACCTCTATCATCCAGAACTCTATCTATAAAGTAACGGACGCCTAATCCATTAGCCTCAGCTCCCACCTTACTTACTGGAGAATAGTAATTCATAGGAGTCATAAATTGGTCGACCCCCTTATCAGCTCCACTACCAGTAGCTGGTGACCAAGTGCTATCAATCTGGGCATTCGGATTACTTGTATATTTCTTCATCGTATCAATAATCAAGCGATTTGTCAGCAACTTATCACGATTTTCTGGTTTTGTTATACGATAAAGAGTATCAACATAGTTGGCTTGTTGTACAGCCGCCTTTTCAATTAAAGACTTGACTCTAGCAAGCTCAGCCTGGTACTTAGTTGGATTAGACTGGGCGAGAGAAGTATCTATATAGGAACCAATATTACCGTAAGTAATCGTCGCCATATTACTAATCACATAAACATTTGGTTCTTTCACATTCAAAAGTCCCAAAATAGCAGCCATATTAGCCTCTTGTTTACGAGGATCCTTTTCCCCAGCTGTCAACTTGCTATACAGCCCGACATGCGCTGAAGGATTTTCCTTAGATGGTTTTTCAACAATCATAGCTTGGCTAGATTTTTTAAGCCAGGTATCCGCATCATCTGACATAAAGAGTTGGCGATTGCTGTCTAAAAATTCCTTCAAGCTAGCCTTACCGGTGATAGTCGATAAATATTTTGTAAATGTTTGAGGACTATTGGTCAATTTCATCTCTTCATAAGACATGGATCCTAATTTTTTCAAACTAGCCAAGGCTGTCATTGTCTTATTGCCAAATGAACTTGGATTAAAGGCCAGAATATCACGAATATTCGTGTCCCCAAATTGAATATTATAAAAACGATTGATATAAGACAGTCCCAACAAAATCTGCTCTTTGTATTGCTCCAGCTCTTGTTTGACCTTGCTGCGATTTTTAGGGGTATCTCCTATAATTCCTAATGTATGCGAGGCAATCTTTTTGAAACTTGACTCAGCTTGCCTCTTCGTCTGATCAAAGCTTTCTTGGATTGACAGTTTTTGAAGATACTCTATGCGCAACATATCTTTGACCTCTTGGTCAGTAATATTTGGTTGTGTTTTTCTGAGAAAGATTTTACGCAGGGTAATATCTCGAGGATCATAGGTAGGCTCTAACTGTGCTTTTAGTTTACTGTCATGTAAGAAGTCTACTGACCTCGCGCTTGTGGTCAGAGCAGACACATCCACAGCATCTTCTCTCTCACTATTTGTTGGAAGGATGTGTGGTTTATCCTCCTGACTACCAACTAAAACAACTCTCGGTTTCATTGGTTTTGTTATTTGACTCACTTCTCGAGGATTAACCAATTCACCAGTTTGTTCATTGATAGCGTAGGTTCTGGTCAGTGTATTCTCACCAACTTCTCCTTCAGAGGCTACCTTTTCCATCTTTTTAGCAAGAGAAGAATCCTCTCTTCGTTCCTCAGTAACAGCAATCGGTTGTATTACTTTTTCCACATTACCAACTTGAATCACTTTATCGACTGCTGGATTTACTTGTCTAGTGGTGTCAGATACCGTCACCTGACCTGTTGCCTGGTCTAGTTGATAAGTCGTCCTAGTTTCCACCGAACCATCACGCCCTGCAACCGCTACTTCCTCTTTTCTGAACTCCAAAGCAGGATTCACCTGGTAGATCATTTTATGAGATAGGACAGTGGTTTCAACACTCGGTTTAGTTCCAACTTCTACAACTTGATCAACTTTGTTGGCTACTATTTTGACAGTTTTACTCTCAGAAATATTGCCACTTGCTTGATCTTTGGTATAGGTAGTAGTAACTTGTTCTTGTCCCTCAACACCCGAAATTTTTACTCTTGTAACGCCGTGGTCTAGCGCTTCATTCTTTTCATAAATGGTTTCATAAGGAACAGCTTTGGTCTCTACTTTGGTCTGAGGAATTTGAGTGTCTTCTTTAGTACCAACCAAGATTACTTTTTGTCGCATAGCTTTAGTTATTTCAGTTTTCTCAATTGGATTTGTTAACTCTCCTGTCTCCGGATTAACTTCATAAGTTTTAGTGACGGTTGTTTCCCCTTGCTCACCTGCATCTTCAACCTCTTCTTTTCCTTTTGGAAGTTCAGGGTTATCTTTTCTCAACTCGGTGATTTCTATAGGTGACACGATCTTTTCTACATTTCCAACTTTTACTATTTTGTCTTTAGCTGGAGTGTTTTCTGTTGTAGTTTCTTCTGAGATAGCTCCTGTTTCTTGATTTACTGTGTATGTTGTAGTTGATACTGTACGCCCTTTTTCACCTGGTGTTTCTACTTTTTCCTTATAACTTAGCGTCTCATCTGCTACATATCGTGTTTCAAACGGAGTATCCTTTATTTCAACCTTAGACTTAGTTCCTACTGCCGTTATTTTCGCTTGCATTGGCTTAGCGACTTTTGTCGTTACATCTGGCTCAGTCAAGTCTCCTGTTTGTTCATTTACTTTGTAAACTTTTATTGTTGTCGTTTCTTCGTCCTGACCTTGATTTCTGACTTCTTTGACACCTTTATCAAGTGACTCATCCGCAACAAACTGTTCACCTCTTTTGGTTGTTGAGGTTGTTTCTTCTACATTTCCAACCTTAACAACTCTATCTACTGGATGTTTTTCTATCTTTGTTGAAGTGTTTTCTACTATTTTCCTAGTACTTTCATCAAAACTGTAAGAAGTAGTTGTCACTTCCTTACCATTTTCGCCTGCTACTTCTACTCGTTGCTCTTTGTAATTTAAAGCTGGCGATGCTGTATAGATTGTTTTATAGTCCAGTACTTTTTCTTTCATTACTGGACTTGGGACAGTTGGTTGCTCTTGGGGAGCTGAGGGTTCAGGCTGAACAGCTGGAGCTGGTTCGTTTCCTTGACTTGGGTTGACCTCTGGAGATTGATCTTCTTCGCGTCCTGATTCCATGGCTGGGGTTGCTGGTTCAGAATCTTTGGTCTCAGCAGTTTCTTTAGATGGTAGCTTAGACTCAGTACCTTGTTGGACATGAGTTTGATTCTCCTCGCCCCCTGATTCCATGGCTGGGCTTTCTGGCTCAGAATCTTTGGTCTCAGCAGCTACTTTAGATGGTGGCTGGGACTCAGTACCTTGTGGGGCAGACTCACCAACATCTTTTACCCCCTCAACTGAATTCTCCAGCTGTTTCTCCTCACCCTTTTGTTCCGCAAGAGATTGATCTTCTTCGCGTCCTGATTCCACGGCTGGGATTGCTGGTTCAGAATCTTTGGTCTCAGCAGTTTCTTTAGATGGTTGATTAGACTCAGTACCTTGTGGGGCATGAGTTTGATTCTCCTCGCCCCCTGATTCCATGGCTGGGCTTTCTGGCTCAGAATCTTTGGTCTCAGCAGTTTCTTTAGATGGTTGATTAGACTCAGTACCTTGTGGGGCAAGAGTTTGATTCTCCTTGCCCCCTGATTCCACGGCTGGGCTTGCTGGTTCTGGTTGCTTCGGCTCGGCTTTGGGTTTGTCAGGTGTTTGTTTCTCTCCTGGTGTTGCTTCTGTACCCGGCGTTTCTTCTGCTCCTGGTCCTGGTTGTCCTATTCCATCAGCTGGTTTTTTCTCTGTTTCATTCTCTACTATTGGAGTTTTTTCAGGTTGAACTGGTCTACTTTCCTCAGATTTGGGTTCAACTTCTTCCTTAGTCCCAACTGCAATCACCTTGTTCACCGGTTCTTTTGTGATTATATTTTCTATAACTTTGCTAGATTTTTCCCCATTAACGATAGTGACTTCCGTATAGATGGTGCGTTCACCAACAACACCTTCTTGAACAACTTTAGTTTGCCCTTTAGCTAAGGTTGCATCTTCTTGTTCTATCGTTTGGAAAGCAACCTCCTCTGCAGTGACTAGCAATTCTGGTTTCTCTACTGTGGCATTTAACACACCTTCCTCAGGACTTGTTTTATAATCACTATTATCTTCTGCTTTCGGTTGTTCTACTTTGGGATTTCCTGCAACTTCTTCCTTAGGCCCTATAGGCACAATTTCATCAGGAGCTTCAACAATTTTCTCAACTGCGTAGGATGGTTGAGGAGATTGCACAAGGTCTTCAGTCGAGCTAAAATGAGATGCAGTCTGTGGTACAATCTTCTTAGATTGAGGTTCTGAACTGTCCTCCTTTTGAGATAATGCTGGCGATTCTACCTTATCAACAGAAAGTTCCTTGCTAGCACTATCTCTTACCAAATAATATCCCGTAAATTCATATCCTTGGACTCTTTCAGGACTTGGTAGAAACTGACCTTCTACTCTCTTAACAAGGGCTGGTTGCAATTCTACCAGATTTTCAATAGCAGAGATGGATACTCCCCATCCACCAACAGCAAAGACGCTCACAAGGAAGTAAGACGCTCCCTTTTTTCTCTTGATTAAAGTAAAGGAAAGCAATAATAATCCTGCCCCCAAGATAAACATCCCATCATTAGAAAACAGACCTGTTTCTGGTAATCTTGTAGCCAATTTTCGATAGATAAAGTAGTATTCTTTTCCCTCTTTTACCTCAATCTTATTTTCCTCAAACCATTGCAACTCAGATTTCAGCTTTTCAGATAAATCCTGCTCATCCAAATAATGACTTGAAATTAGTGTTGAACTCGTTTCTGTAGCCTGTACAGGTTGAGCACCCATACCAGCAAAAAATAAACTCGTTCCTAGCAAGACTGAACAAGCTCCTATTGCATATTTCCTCAAAGAAAAACGCTGCTTTCTCTCAAATTGAAATTCTTTCATCCCATCTCCCATCATTCATTATTACTGTATATTTAGTATATCAGAAATAGTCTATATTCACAAATCTTTCTAGTTATTCCCTTATCATTCCAAGTTAAGGGCAACAACATACAATAATTTTTATTTAATACTCTTCGAAAATCTCTTCAAACCACGTCAGCGTCGCCTTGCCGTAGGTATGGTTACTGACTTCGTCAGTTCTATCCACAACCTCAAAACTGTGTTTTGAGCTGACTTCGTCAGTTCTATCCACAACCTCAAAACTGTGTTTTGAGCTGACTTCGTCAGTTCTATCCACAACCTCAAAACTGTGTTTTGAGCTGACTTCGTCAGTTCTATCTGCAACCTCAAAGCAGTGCTTTGAGCAACCTGCGGCTAGCTTCCTAGTTTGCTCTTTGATTTTCATTGAGTATAAATGTATATCAATATTTTTTGTTTTTCTTAATAAACGCAATGCAAAAAGAGCCTGTTGCCAAGCTCTTTAGTCTATTATTTCTTCTCAGCGCGAAGAGCTGACAAGATTTGTGTACGGATATCATCCACACCATTTGGCGTATTTGGTAAAAAGATAGTTTGATTTCCTTTAGAGGCAAAGGTGTTCAAGGTATCCAAATACTGGTTGGTCAATAGGATGGACATGATTTGTTCTTCTGTCATGCCAACATTGGCTTCCTTGAGTTCGGTGATAGACTCTGCTAAGCCATCCACAATTGCCTTACGTTGTTGGGCAATCCCCACACCATGAAGGCGGTCTTTTTCTGCTTCGGCTTCAGCTGCAGTGACAATTTTAATCTTATCGGCTTCTGCCAATTCTTGCGCTGCGACCCGTTTGCGTTGCGCCGCATTGATTTCATTCATGGATTGCTTAACTTCTGCATCTGGCTCCACCTTAGTAATCAAGGTTTTCACGATAATGTAGCCGTAAGTGGTCATTTCTTCTGCTACTTGGTGTTGAACTTCAAGGGCAATCTCATCTTTTTTCTCAAACAATTCGTCCAAGGTTAATTTGGGAACAGAAGAGCGAAGAGCATCTTCGATATAAGATTTAATCTGAGATTCTGGACGCATGAGTTTATAGTAGGCATCTGTCACGCTCTGCTCATTGACACGGTACTGAGTCGCTACATTCATCATCACGAACACATTGTCCTTGGTCTTGGTCTCAACCACAATATCACTTTGCAGCAAGCGCAACTGAATGCGTGCTGCAATCGAGTCAATCCCAAAAGGCAAGCGAATATGAATACCGCTGTTGGAAACCTTTTGGTATTTCCCAAAGCGTTCAATAATCGCCACCGACTGCTGACGAACCACATAAACTGTACTCAGTGTGACTATCACCAATAGGAGCACACAAACAATCAGAAAAATCATGAAAAATATTGCCATAATGGAACCTCCACAAGTATTTTTCTAGTATTATATCACATTTAAAGAAGGCTGTGCCGTTTTTACTGCGATTTTTCCTGAAATGTCAATAATTAGAGGTGAGACTGCATTTCAAGTTAGTAATCTCTTTTTTTCACTGCATTAACTTCTATAGAATCTTCATCCATAGTCAGAGAATGACTTGCCTTAACTTTTCTCTCGTGCTATACTATTTATGAAATTAATGAATAGGAGATATTTCATGAAATCAGCAAAAACTACTGTTACAATCCTTTCTGCACTTGCATCTGTCGTCTTATTATCTAGTTGTGCAACAAAGTCTACAGAAACACAGACAAGCAATAAGAGCTCATCTGATAATCAGATTACAATGACATATGACCAACTACGGTCAAGAGAAAATACTATGTCAACCCTTTGGTATCAAAAATCAGCTGAAACCAAAGCCTTGTATCTACAAGGTTATAATGTTGCCACAGATCGTCTAAAGGAATTACTGAAAACAGAATCAGACAAGCCTTATTCAATCATTTTGGACTTAGATGAAACAGTCTTAGATAATAGTCCTTATCAAGTTCAAAATATCAAAGACGGAACAGCATTCACACCTGAAAATTGGGATATTTGGGTTCAAAAAGCTGCAGCAAAAGCCGTCCCAGGAGCCAAGACGTTTCTTCAATTTGCCAATCAAAACGGCATCCAAATTTACTATATTTCTGACCGCTCAGTTAATCAAATAGATGCTACGATTAAAAATCTAGAAAACGAAGGAATCCCTGTACAAGGGCGTGATCACCTCATGCTCTTAGAAAGTGGTGTAAAATCCAAAGAAGGGCGTCGCCAAGCAGTTCAAGAGAAAACTAATCTAGTATTACTATTTGGTGATAACCTCGTAGACTTTGCAGATTTTTCGAAGATTTCTGAATCTGACCGTGATAAACAACTTGAAGAATTGCAAAAAGAATTCGGTGAAAAATTCATCATCTTCCCAAATCCAATGTACGGATCATGGGAAACAGCTGTCTACGCTGGCAATAAATTGGATGCTAAAGGTCAAGTGGAAGAACGCCAAAAGGCTTTGCAAGGTTTTAATAAATAAAACAAATAAGCTGATTCTATATAAACTAAGGTTAACTTACAATCTTCAAAAAGTGGATAGGAAGGAATTCTGATAATCAGAAAACTTTCCTATCCACTTTTTTAATTGATATAACATCAAGCTTTTATACATCTGATACTATACGTTTTTCTGATTTTAAAGACTTTGTCGCCTAGACCCTATATTTCAAGCATTAAGTGACCTTGATGATATAAATTTATTGTGGTATACTATTTTTGTCATCGGTTACCGATTACGTTCCTATGGGTTCGTGAGAGGAGGTGAAACTAATGAGCCTTATCATAGAGCTCGCTCTTACTATTATAGCGGATGTTATAGCTGGAATTATCTTGTATTTCGTCTGCAGATGGCTAGATAGTAAGGGGTAGACCGAGTGACTAGCCTATCAACACCCGTTAAATCGCTAAGATACGTCAAAAAAGCCCTTAACTACGGCAATAGTTAAGGGCTTTGGTGTTCTAATGAACCTTATCAACTAACTACATTTTAGCATATAATCTACAATAGTTCAAGCATTAAGTGACCTTGATGATCTAAATTTAGTGTGGTATAATACTTTTGTCATCGGTTACCGATTACGTTCCTATGGGTTCGTGAGAGGAGGTGAAACTAATGAACCTTATACCAGAGCTTGCTCTTACTATTATAGCGGATGTTATAGCTGGAATTATCTTGTATTTCGTCTGCAAATGGCTAGATGGTAAGAAGTAGACCGAATGACTAGCCTATAAACACCCGTTAAATCGCTAAGATACGTCAAAAAAGCCCTTAACTATGGCAGTAGTTAGGGGCTTTGGTGTTCTAATGAACCTTATACACTAACTACATTCTAGCATATAAGCCCAAATATTTCAAGAGTTTTATTTATTATTTAAAGTTCCTTAGCTCTGAAAGGTATTTGATTTTTCATCAATTCATTTAAAAATACTATACAAATTTCTTTACATTTTCCATAAGTGTGATATAATGAACTCAATAAGATAACTTGTGAAGGATAAACGCTGGGTCCCAGAATGGGGTAGACTGAAAGGTTGAGCATTCCTATGTGCCTGGGGTTATCTTTTTATTTTGATTTTTTAAGGCTCTCTACAAAGTTTAGAGGGTCTTTTTCTATTTCTGTAATGATAAAGTCAACAAATTGCTGTGAATAGGTATAGTGCTCAGACTTACCTATTTTATGGCAATATGCAAATTTCTCGTCAGTTTTTATTGAATAGAAATCAATGATTAAGGTTAGAACATATTGATTGAAACCAGATTTATAATTTAATTTGATATTCTTCTTGTTTAATCGATCATTTACAACTGAGATGATATTCCCGTATGAATATTTGTGAGTCTCTGATGGATCTTTTAAATCTTTTACTATTGCTACTTGAGAGGGAGATTGATTTGCAATTGAGACAACGAAGTCAGCTTCAGACTTTTTCTTTGTGATGTATAGGTTTTGTTTTACACCGATTGCAAATTTATCTGAATTATACTCAGAAACAAGAACATCTATAGCATTTGCTTGCTGAATAAACTTTTCTGCAATTTCCGCTGGGTATTTTAGTCTGATTTGTTCATTTGTCAGAGGCTCATAACTTGCTGATATAGTTAGGAAATTTTGTGCAATGGTCTCAGTGATGTCTCTACCATGAAATCTCTGAAGTTCATTGACATAGTTAAGTACACACGCTTGAAATAGTGGAGCGTACTTTAGTTCGTAATCCTCTGTAATATAATGTGTGCTGATATTTCTAAGCTCAATAATACGCTCCAGATTTAGTCGAATTCGTGTACTATCATCGGAATAAATTTTCTTGATAACATTTTCAAGGCTGAGAGTTCTATCTGGATTATCCTTAAAATAGATTGATAGATTTCTATTTAGCATTTCAGACTTCAACATCAACTCCCAAGCATTACATATGAAAAAACTGAATCCTTCAATACGATATTTGATTGTAGGCTTGTTGTAAATTTCCAGCCCCATAATAAAGGCCTCAACACTTTTATCAACAAGTCGTTGACTTAAATTTTTCATATTTTTCTTCCCTCCAATCTAACTATTAAGCAATCTTTTTAATAAAAACAGTTGCTTTTTATTTTTTTCTTATTCATTTGTCAAATTTGCTGTTTTTACAGTTTAGTTTATAAAGTCGGATTTCCCTTCCTCCATAATTTTCTTTTATAAAACATCAAGCCCTTAACTGACATCTGATTACTAAACAGGTAACTTACGAAAAATACGCAGACATATCAGAATTACAAGAGAATTTCTAATATCACTATATCGCTTCTTTTATTAAAGACTAACTTTTTTGTTAAAATGTTTATACTCAACAAAAATCAAAGAGCAAATTAGAAAACTAGGATTATATATTCCTGTAGAATATACCAAAACACCCCTTAACTATCGCACTAGTTAAGGGATTTGGTGTTCTAATGAACCTTGCCTATCGATTTTATTCTAACATACAGGTCCAGATATTTCAAGAGTTTTATTTATTATTTAAAGTTCCTTAGTTCTGAAAGGTATTTGATTTTTCATCAATTCATTTAAAAATACTATACAAATTTCTTACATTTTCCATAAGTGTGATATAATGGACTCAATAAGATAACTTGTGAAGGATAAACGCTGGGTCCCAGAATGGGGTAGACTGAAAGGTTGAGCATTCCTATGTGCTGGGGGGTATCTTTTTATTTTGATTTTTTAAGGCTCTCTACAAAGTTTAGAGGGTCTTTTTCTATTCCTGTAGAATATACCAAAACACCCCTTAACTATGGCAGTAGTTAGGGGCTTTGGTGTTCTAATGAACCTTATCCGATAAAATTATTCTAACATACAGATCCAGATATTTCAAGAGTTTTATTTATTTTTTAAAGTTCTGGAAAGGTCTATAATGAAGTTAGCCATCTAGTATCAAAAAACCAACTAGCTCCTATGAACTAGTCGGTTTCTAATCAATGTGCCAACATTTCTTGGGCGATTTCTTGTCCAGATAGGTTATCTGGGTAGTAGGTTGGCCAGTTATCCATTTCTTCAAAGAGGGCTTCTTGGCTGGTGCCTCCAAAGAAGATATGGAAATGTTCTGCCTTAACTGGGGCGATATTGTGGTCACTAAACTGAACATACTTGAACTGTCCAGCGTCCGCATCTGTCGCTTCAAAGAGGAAGCGCACACCACGATTACCTTTCTTGTAAGTTAAGATTTTCTTTCCAACATACTTATAAGTATATTTCTTACTTTGTCCACCTTGAACAAATTCCATAGTGTTATCAGTAATATTAATCTTAGTCACATCTGTCTGATAGCCTTTTGTATAGTAGGCCTTGTACTCAGCCTGAGTCATCTTACCAGTCAACTTAGCCTTGTAGTCAAAGACTTGATCAAAAGTTCCATCTTCAAGGAAAGGATAAACTGATTGCCAGTTACCTGCATAGTCACTCAAGGTGCGGTCCTTGACGTCTGCATCCTCAAAGTAACCATTTTGAACTGTCTTGGTATTCTGCCTTTTCAGGCTCGATTGCTGGACCTTCTTGGTCCGTTGTTTGTTTCAAAGCCTTGAGGTTTTTCTCCATGATAGAGATGTAATTTTCTCCCGCCTTGGTGTCCTCTTCTGTCAGACTTTCTAAAGGATTAAGGACATCTGTTTTGACACCTGCCTCTTTTGAAAGTGTGTTAGCAAGGGCTTGTGAGGCATTTTCTTCAAAGTAGATATAGGCGATTTTATTTTTCTTGACGTACTCTGTCAATTCTGCCAGACGTGCAGCTGATGGCTCTGCATCTGGTGAGAGACCTGAGATTGATACTTGCTTGAGACCGTAGTCCAAGGCAAGGTAGTTAAAAGCTGCGTGCTGAGTCACAAAGCTCTTTTGTTTGGCTTGAGACAAGCCTTCTGCATAAGCCTTATCCAATGTTTGCAATTTTTCGATATAGGCAGATGCGTTCTTTTCAAAGGTCTCTTTTTTATCAGGATAATCTGCCGATAAGCTGTCACGGATGTGCTCTACTAGTTTAATGGCACGAACTGGTGATAACCAAACATGGGGGTCAAACTCATGGTGATGGCCTTCTTCTCCATGGTCATGGTCTCCCTCTTCTTCCTCACCACCTGGCAAGAGCAACATATCGCCTGTCGCCTTGATGGTTTTCACTTTTTTCTTATCCAAAGTATCTAGCAATTTAGGAACCCAAGTTTCCATGTTTTCATTTTCATAAACGAAGGTATCTGCATCTTGGATTTTGGCAACTGCCTTGGCAGACGGTTCGTATTCATGGGGTTCTGTACCAGCACCGATGAGGAGTTCTACATTAGCAGTATCTCCTGCGACTTGCTTGGTAAATTCATAGACAGGGTAAAAGGTTGTCACGATATTGAGTTTGCCATCTGCCTGTTTTTGATTGGAACAAGCCACTAAAAACAAGGCACATAAACTGGCTAGCAATAAGCTAATTTTTTTCATCTTAGTCTCCTATTTGATAAAACGTCTTACTAAACTAATTAGTAAGAAAACAGTTACAAAAATAATGGTAATACTTGCACTTGCAGGTGTTTCTGCATAGTAGGAAATGTAAAGTCCTGCTACCATTCCCAAAAATCCAATAGCACTGGCTAACAGCATAACCGATTTAAAGTTTTTCCCCAGACGCAGGGCAATACTAGCTGGCAAGACCATGATAGTCGATACCAGAAGAGCTCCCGCAGCAGGAATCATAAGGGCAATGGCCACCCCTGTCACCATGTTAAAAAGAATGGACATGGTACGAACTGGCAAGCCATCCACAAAGGCCGTATCCTCATCAAAGGTCAGGATATACATCGGACGAAGGAAGAGGAAGGTCAAAATCAAGACAACCGCCGCAATGACAAAGAGGGAAATGACCTGCTCTTCACTGATAGTCACGATCGAACCAAAAAGGTACTGGTCCAAACTCATAGAACTGGAGCTTTTACCCTTGCTCATGACAATCAGAGAAACAGCCAGACCTGTTGACATGAGGATAGCTGTCCCGATTTCCATAAAGCTCTTGTAAACCGTACGGAGATACTCCAGAAAGACCGCCGCAATCAAGACAATGGCAATCGTAGAAACAGTCGGAGAAATCCCCAGAACCAGACCAAAAGCTACACCCGACAGCGAGACGTGGCTAAGAGTATCACTCATCAAACTCTGACGACGCAAGATAAGGAAGGTTCCAAGAACTGGCGAGAAAAGACTCATAGCAATAACCGCCAGAAAGGCGCGTTGCATAAAGTCATAAGATAATAAACTAAGCATGGCCCACCTCCTGTTCATTCTCATGAACGTTGAAACAACGCCATGGTGAGTCTTGGTTACGGACTAGATGGATATTGCGGTCCGCATAGTCCTTAACTTCTTCAGGGTCATGGGTAATCATCAAAACAGCCTTGCCATGATGATGGGCGCTGTGGTGCATGAGTTCGTAAAATTCATTTTTACTTCCTGCATCCATCCCCGTTGTCGGCTCATCTAGGATAAACACATCTGGATCCGAAGCAAACATGCGCGCAATCACCGCTCGCTGCTTTTGTCCCCCAGATAGAGAACCCAAGCGTTTGTCTCGATGTTCCCACATGCCAACTGAGTCCAGACTAGCCTTGATATGCTCCTCATCATGAGCATTCAAGCGACGGAACCAGCCTTTTCTCGGATAGCGACCCGACTTGACAAATTCATAAACCGTACTTGGAAAACCAGCATTAAAACTGGCAATCTGCTGGGGAAGATAGGCTATTCTCAATTTATTTCCCTGAGTATTTGTCTTTGAAATGGTCACCTTTCCAATGCGTGGCTGAAGAATTCCAAGACTGGCTTTGATCAGTGTCGTCTTAGCCGCCCCATTCTCCCCCGTCAAGGTAACAAATTCCCCACTATCAACACTATAATTGATATGTTCAAGAACGGGCTCCTTATCATAATAGAAGGATAAATCCTCTACCGTAATATATCTCATTATTTGATTTCTCCTACTAAAGCAGTCAAAAACCGCTGGATCACTTTTTGTTCATTTGGAGTAAACTGAGTCGCCACTTGTTCATAGGTTAAAAGTGTATGCTCATGGTGATGATGATGCTCCTCAGCGATTGGACGAGCCAAGTCAGTCAACTGATAAAAAACCACACGCGCATCCTTAGGATCTTTAGATGTTTCCAACATCCCTTCCTTGACCAAAGACTTAATGGCCTTGGTAACTGCCGCCTGACTGACATTGAGGCGACGTGCCAATTCTGAATTTGTTAAAGATTCCTCTGACAAAAGCATGAGAATGTGCTCCTGGGTATTGGTCAGGGCCACCTCACTAGTGCAATGACCTATTAGGATTTCATGTTGGTTTTCCGCCTGTAAAATCACCTCATTCAAAAAGCCATCGATATCCTTCGCTAGCTGTCTCATATCTGACTCCTTTCCTTTTGAACTTCTCTTTTTTAAGAGAAAAATACTATTCTGTTGAATTTTGTTTACCAGTTAATTATATCACAAGCAAAAAAAGAGTCAAGAAAAAACGTAAAAATCAGCTTCATTCTTGAACTCTTCTATATTATGATCTATTGAAATTCTTTGACATCTCCATCGTATGTCGCCCAGTCTTTGCTGAAAAAGCGCTCATTCAGATGGTAAGTCGGAGCTGGTGTGGGATTGGATAGGAAAGGATCAACTGCCTTGTCAAAAGCCAACCAACCCAACCAACCAAGGTGGATGGTATCCTTCATAAAGAAAGGATCCCCGCCATCCTTAGAAAAATCTGCTATATTGGTAAAACCTTGACTCTCTAACTGGTAGCGAATCTTCTGCACCGTTTGTTGGTACATATCCTCTCGTAGACCAGCATAATCCATCCATTTTTTATTAACAGGTGGAATGATAAAAATCGGGTTTACCTTGGATTTAGAAAACTGGGTTAAAACTAACTGCAGGTCATTATACTCTGGCGACTTGAGATAGGTGAAGTTTTTCTGAGAATCCTTTAATTTCTTCAAATCCTTCTTAATCTGCTTATTATAGAAATCATTCTCCATTCCCAGATCATTATTGGAAGTATTCTTTTCTGCATCTGATTTGACAACATCTTCTATTGCTTGATAAGAAAACTGGTCTGGCAAGGTCTTTAAATACTTAACTACATGCTTACCATAATTAACATAGCCTCTAACTGAAAACTGTCCAAAAAAGGAAGCCTGGCGTTCATTAAACCGAGCCAATAATTCAATCGTCTCATTGTCTGCCGTCGACAATTCTTCTTTGCTTGCCAACTTCTGAACCAAATCCTTCATAGCTACGTTGGGAAACTGCTGTAGTAAGCGAGTCGCCGCATATTGGCTAGCCTGATCTCCAGATTGATGTTCCAGAAAACTGGTCAACTGGTCTCCATTAAAATACTGCTGGAAGGCTGCTGGCTCATAGCCATTTTTACTGAACCACTGAGGTGAGATAACATACACAACTTGTTTATTCTCCAGTTGTGGCAACATCTGTTGCATTCCAAAATACTGGTTAAGCGATGCAGCTCCCCTCTGT
This sequence comes from Streptococcus sp. 1343, assembly GCF_013277355.1. Taxonomy (NCBI): domain Bacteria; kingdom Bacillati; phylum Bacillota; class Bacilli; order Lactobacillales; family Streptococcaceae; genus Streptococcus; species Streptococcus sp. 1343. The sequence continues at coordinate 40,892 of NZ_VMMT01000007.1, read as the reverse complement.
CCTAAAAGATAAGGACGGTAGGAGCGATTGTATTTCTCAGCTAATACCGCAGGATGAGCACCGTCAAAACGAAGCCATTCACTAGAGCCAAAGAAGGGAACAAAACGTGTATTTGGATCAGATAGTGCTCTGACTTTTTGACTTCGCTCCTTAAAACTATCGATAGTAGTAGCCACTGCTGAACGCTTTTCAGCTCCTAGATTATGACGCATCTCAGTAGGATAAAAGAAAATGAGCAGAAAAACCAACAAACCAGCTATCAAGACCGGTCCGAAGATCATCCATAAGCGTTTAAGCATTTTGTAGCTCCACAATACCAGCTATGATTTTATTAGCTGTATTCCAGTCGTCGCGACCAAACTCTGTTACAGGGACACGAATGTCAAAACGGTTCTCAATCTCTACAATCAACTCAACCGTTCCCATACTATCCAAGACACCTGCATCAAAAAGATCTTCATCCATCATGTCAGAAACATCTTCCATAAACAACTCATCAATAATTTCGATAACTTCTGATTTGATATCCATATTTTATTTCCTTTTATTTTTTAAACCATAAATCATTCAAGAATCCAGAAAAGATTAAGAATGACAGCATGACGACATGGAAGGTGACAACCATGCCAAGCAACTGAATCCAGCGATTCTCAGGTAGAGCAGGCTTCCCTGCTTTTTTCCGCTCCTTATTGAGCGTTTTTTTCTTGCGAATCCAAGCGTCATTGATGACCAAGCCTAATCCATGAAAGAGTCCATAGGCGATGTAGTACCAAGTCACTCCATGCCAAAATCCCATGATTAGCATATTGACAACGTAGGCTACACTTGAGGTTACATTGCGATTTTTAAAGACCTTCTTTCTGGTCAATACCATGACCATTCGCATAAAGACAAAGTCACGGAACCAGAAAGACAGACTCATATGCCAGCGATTCCAAAACTCCTTCAAATCCCTTGATAAAAAGGGCTTGTTAAAGTTGATAGGGCTACGGATTCCCATTAAATTTGAGATGGCTAAGGCAAACATAGAATAACCTGCAAAGTCAAAGAAAAGTTCCAGACCAAAGGTATACATAACTGCCAAGGCATAGAGGTTAAAGAAGCCACCTGACTGCAAGGCTAAATTCTTCAAAGGAGGCAACAAGGTTTCTCCTAAAACATGAGCTAGGATAAACTTGTACAAAAAGCCCCACATGATATAGCGAACAGATTCATCCAGCATATCCATCAACTCATCCCGCTCAGGAATGGCCTGATAATTTTCATTAAATCGCTTAAAGCGATCGATTGGGCCACTTGAAAAAGTCGGCATGAAGAGAAGGAAACGAAGGAATTCCCAGAGGGTAAAATCCTTAATCACTCCATCTCTCAGCTCGATGATAATCCCAACCGAACGAAAGGTCAGGTAAGAAATTCCCAAAAATCCAAGCAAAGACTGCGTTCCATTGATAGCTGGTTGCACCTTGACAAAGATAATCGGAAGGAGGGACAGAAAACTAACTAGGTAGAAGACCCACTTGCCATCCTTACTTTTTCGATAATGCTTGTAGAAGAGTACGAGCAATATTTCCCAGCACAGATAAATACCCAAGGCAGCCAACTGATTAGTCTTCCCACCTACCAACATGGTGACGATAAAGAAGAGACTAACCAGTACTTCATACCAGGCAAAGCGTTTCTTGAAAAAGAGGCCGATAAAGATGGGCAAGGTTGCAGCAATCACATAGACAAAATACTGAGGATTGCCATATGGCTCTAAATGAGGAAGCTGTTGAAAGAACTCCATCATCTCTTATTCACCTCGTTAATCAATCCTTTGATGTCAATCTTTCCATTTGGAGTCAGTGGCAAACTGTCTCGGTAAAGGAATTTAGATGGCATCATATAGGACATCATGATGTCTGTCAAATCTTCCTTAATGGCCTTGGTAATATCGATATCACGCTCAAACTGCTCACGCACACCATCTTTTAAGATGACATAGGCCAGTAGATTTTGTACCTTGTGGTCCTTGTTATAACGTGGAACAGCAACAGCAGACTCGATAAAGCGAGACTTATTGAGGTTTTGAGAGACATCTTCTAACTCAATGCGGTAACCGTTGAACTTAATTTGGAAGTCCATGCGTCCGCCGTAGAGAAGCAAGCCTTCATCTGTCATGGTTCCCACATCGCCTGTGTGATAGGCTGGCAGACCTTCAAACTCAAAGAAGGCTTCTGCTGTTTTTTCAGGATTGTTCATATAGCCTTTTGAAACAGCTGGTCCAGAAACAATGATTTCTCCCTGTTCACCATTTGGCAGTTTATTTCCTTCCTCGTCAATGATAAAGGTTGGAGAATCAGCCTTGGTATAGCCGATTGGTAGGCGTTTGAGAGTCGCCAACATCTCGTCTGTCACAGCAACAGCTGACAGAGCCACTGTCGCTTCTGTTGGACCATAGGCATTGATAATACGGGAATTTGGGAAACGTTCACGCAATTTTTGAGCCGTTTTGACCGTCAATTCTTCGCCATCAAAGTAGAAATGCGTGATTCCAGGCATTTTTTCGCTATTAAAGTCTTCAGACAACATGGCCATATCTGCAAAAGAAGGGGTTGATGTCCAGATAGCAATCGGCAATGAAAAGATAGTCGCAAAGAGTTGCTTAAAGTCCTGAGTAATGGCAGATGGAAGAGCGAAAAGCGTCCCACCAAGTGCCAAGGTCGGTGCCCAGTACATGACAGACAGGTCAAAAGAATAAGGTGGCTGAGCCAGCATTTGCGGACGACTTGGCGTCGCAAATTCCTTATCCGTAATCATCCAGTTGGTAAAGCTGAGGAGGTTATCATGGGAAATCTGCACTCCCTTTGGCTTACCAGTCGTACCAGAAGTAAAGATGATATAGTAATTATCATCGCCCTTGACTGGATGCGTGATTTCATAGTTATTCCCTTGAGCAAAGGCTTCTTGAACCTGAGCTAGATTCATCATCGGTGTAGAAACCTGCTCTAATGGAAAGTCTGAAATGGCAATAATCAAACTTGGCTCCGCTACTTCTAAAATAGCTGAAACTCGCTCCAAGGCCGAATGGCTATCAATTGGAATGTAGGCGTGACCTGACTTAGTCAAGGCTACAAAAGTTGCCAACATTTCATATTCTTGGCCACCAAAAACGACCACAGGAGACTTCTCTGGCAAATTCAACTGGTCAATAACTGCAGCCAAACTATCCGAATCAGCCTTTAAATCGCCATAAGTGTGTTCCTGCCCCAAAACATTATAAACAGGATAGCTAGGCTGGGTCTGAGCAAAATGCTCAATGGTTTCAATCATATCTGCTATTGGTTTATTTGACACAATAGGGATTCTCCTTCAAGTTAAAATTCATTATAGATAAAGCTTCCTTGACCCTGACCAAGATAGCTAAAGAAGTAAAGCAGCCCTAGAAAGATAAGAAAATACAAGGCTGTCCGACCAAGAAAGAGGTACAATTCTTTTCTCTGTTTCATCAAGAAAAACCATTCATTTCTGTAATTTTTCGCTAAAATAAGAGTGATTCTTACTAGCTTATTTTTCTACCATTGTACCACTTTATATAGTATTTTTTCAATTGTTTACCGTATGTTTCCAATAGATTTCAGCTTATTTTAAGGATTATGCGGTTTTTCTATGTATATTTTAAAAGAAAAAAGCCTGAGATTTCCATCTCAAGCTCTATCAAAATAATTATTTTCTAAATTAGAAAAGTGAGAATACAAGCACAGCCAAGGCTGCACCAATAACAGGTCCCACAACAGGAATCCAAGCGTAAGACCAATCTCCGTCTCCCTTGTTTGAAATTGGAAGGATACTGTGCATGATACGAGGACCGAGGTCACGCGCAGGGTTCAAGGCATAACCTGTTGTCCCACCTAGTGATAGACCGATACCAACAATCAAAGTCCCCACTGCGAAGGTTCCGATTCCTGCTTGAAGGTCATAAAGTCCCAAAGCAAAGATTGTTAATACCAATACAAAAGTTCCTAGGATTTCACTAATCAAGTTTGATACAGTATCTTTGATAGCTGGTCCTGTGCTGAAAGTAGCCAAAATGTTTCCTGCATTTTCTTCTGCCTCATAATGCGGTTTGAATTGCAACCAAACCAAAATCTGACCCAGCATAGCTCCTGCGAACTGAGCTAGGATGTAAGGGAAAACGGAAGCCCAAGGCAAACCACCTTTCAAGGCCACACCGATGGTCACAGCTGGGTTTAAATGAGCTGGACTGAGCTTGCCAGATACAAAGACCGCAACGGCAACTGCAATCCCCCAACCCATAGTAATCACAATCCAACCTGAGCTGTTGCTCTTGGTTTTTGGAAGAACCACACCTGCAACAACACCATTTCCTAGAAGAATCAGGATTAAAGTCCCTAAAAATTCTCCAAATAATTCACTCATCATTTTTCTGTCTCCATTAAAAAGAAGGGGCGGGCGACAAGGAGTCCTACCCTCCACCTCTTTTATTTTTTCTTAATTTTTTAATTCTGCTAAGTCATTTTGAGCGAGAGCCGCTTCGACATCCGCACGGTATCCTGCTTTTTCTTCTTCTGACCAATCATAGAATCGTCCCATTTCATCCAAAACTGGTTCAACGATGCTATCCAAGCTATCACGCATAAAAAGCATATGGTTGGTACGACGAAGAAGGAAATCAACTGGGCTCAGAGTCAACTCATTGCGCATTGCATAGTGAAGGGACAAGGTATCTGCCAAGCTGAGTCCTGGTGCTTGTTCTAAACTATGAGCAAGAGCAAAGACTTTCGGTGCATTTGAACCGTAGAGATTTGCGAGATAGTGAGCTTCCTTGCTATCCAAACCACGTGACACTCCAAGTTGCGCAAAGGCTTCGATTTCTGAGTCCACATTTGCTGGGTTCAATTCTCCACCTGAAACAGGGTAAGTCTTAGAGTTGATCAGTTTAAAGCTACGATCAAATTCTGCTTTGAGGATGTCAACCACGCGCTCCATAGCTCCTTCAGCCATCTTACGGTAGTCTGTGATTTTACCACCAGCAAGGGTCAAGAGACCATTATCATCTCGGTCCAAGCTAGAACCACGAGAAACTGCAGATGGGTCCAAATGTTTCTCAGATGTGCTGCTTTCAAGCTTGCTGACAGCAGATTCAACATCTTCACGCGTTTTTTCTTTAGAGAGATAAGATTCAACAGTCGCAATCAAGTTGTTAAAGCTTTCATCACTGATGGTTCCGTTATTTCCTCCATTGTAGTCAGAAGCGCTATTGCCTGCGATCAATGGGCGAAGACCTGCCCAGCTACTTTCGATATCATCAATGGTAATGTTAGCTTCTGGGAAGCGGTTGTTGACAATACCAAGTAGATAATCTACATCTTCCTGAGTCACTTTTGGATGTTCCAAATCACCTGTGTAATCTGTATCCGTTGTACCAAAGTAAGTCTTGTTTTCACGTGGGAGAACAAAGACCATACGACCATCACCCAAACCTGTGTCAAAGTAAACTGGCTGTGAAACCTTGATCTTGCTTGAATCCACGACTAGGTGAACCCCCTTAGTTGGGCGCATTTGTGAGAATTGTGTTCCCTTATTAGACAAATTACGCACCTTGTCGCTCCAAGGACCTGTTGTGTTAATCACCAGACGCGCCTTGATTTCAAAGACTTGGTCTGTCAAGAGATCACGAGCTACAACACCTGTAATCTTGCCACTTTCGTCAAAGAGGAAACCTTCTGCCTTCACGTGGTTAGCAATGAGGGCACCGTCTTGGTTAGCACGTTTGATATTTTCAATCACGAGACGCGCATCGTTGTTACGGAAGTCAAGATAAACTCCACCTCCTACCAAGCCTTCTTTCTTCAAGTTTGGCTGGCGTTCCAAGACTTGATCCTTGCTCAAAACCTTGTTTGCAGCTGGCGTGTTGTTAACTCCTGCCAAGAGGTCGTACAAGTCCATGGCTACTTTAAGACGGAAGAGGCTGAAGGTTGCTCCATCTTCATCGTAAACTGGTAAGAGCATTGGGTCCGGTTTTGGAATGTGTGGGGCAATTTGTTGAACCACTGCACGTTCAGAAACTGTATCTGAGACCACTTCTACGTCAAATTGCTTAAGGTAACGAAGTCCTCCGTGAACCAATTTAGTTGAACGGCTAGATGTCCCTTCTGCGAAGTCCTGCATTTCAATCAAACCAGTCTCAAGACCACTGGCTGCCGCCTGCAAGGCTACACCAGCCCCTGTGATTCCTCCCCCAATAATCAAGAGGTCCAGGGTGCGTTCCTGCATTTTTTTAATTGATAATTCACGTGTTTTCTTTGAAAATTCCATATTTACACACTTTCTAACTGAGTCGCTTTATTCTGCCAGTATTAGTCGTCTACTTCCGCAAAGACTTGCGTTGCTTTCACAGCCTTCTTCCAGCCCTTGTAGAGTTGTTCCTTGCGCGATTCGTTCATCGATGGCTCAAAAAGTTCTCCTGTCTCGTTCAAGAGTTTCAACTCATCCAAGTCTTTCCAGTAACCTACTGACAAACCTGCTAGGAAGGCCGCACCTAGAGCTGTTGTTTCCAAGTTTTTGGCACGTGCGATATCGATTCCCAAAATGTCAGCTTGGAACTGCATGAGGAAGTTGTTCATAGCTGCACCACCATCCACCTTCAAGACTTGGATAGCTGTCTGAGCATCCACTTGCATGGTGTCGATGATGTCACGCACTTGATAAGCGATAGATTGAAGAGTTGCCTTGATAAAGTCTTCCTTACTTGTTCCACGAGTCAAACCAAAGACAGAGCCGCGAGCATTTTGGTTCCAGTATGGTGCTCCTAGTCCTGTAAAGGCTGGAACTACATAAACTTCATCATCATTGTGAGAATCACGAGCGTATTTTTCAGATTCTGGTGAGTTCTCTACCATGCGAAGACCGTCACGAAGCCACTGAATGGCACTTCCTGCGATGAAGATAGAACCTTCCAAGGCATAGTAAACCTTGCCATTGATACCGTAACCAATGGTTGTCAAGAGGTTGTTCTCAGACAACTGCATCTCTTCACCAGTATTCATGATGATGAAAGAACCTGTTCCATAAGTATTCTTGACCATACCAGGCTCAAAGGCCAACTGTCCAAAGAGGGCTGCCTGTTGGTCACCAGCCATACCTGAGATTGGGACTTCTCCACCGTAGAAATGGAATGGGGCTGTCTTACCGTAGATTTCAGAGTTAGAACGAACTTCCGGAAGCATAGCCTTAGGAATGTTGAGAATTTCCAAAATCTCATCATCCCATTTAAGTTCTTTAATGTTATAAAGCATGGTACGAGCTGCGTTTGAGTAGTCCGTCACGTGAGCCGCACCGTCAGTCAATTTCCAAACCAACCAAGTATCGATAGTACCAAAGAGCAATTCTCCCTTTTCTGCTCGCTCTTGAGCGCCTTCTACATGGTCCAAAATCCAACGAACCTTGGTAGCTGAGAAGTAAGCATCGATGATCAAACCAGTCTTTTCATGGAATTTTTCCACATAACCTTGGCTTTTTAGTTGCTCAGCCAAAGGTGCTGTCTGGCGTGACTGCCAAACGATTGCGTTGTAGATAGGAAGCCCTGTTTTCTTATCCCAGACAACCGTTGTTTCACGCTGGTTGGTAATCCCGATTGCTTCGATTTGATTTGGCTTAACACCACTTTCGATGAAAGCTCCAGCAATAACAGACTGAACGGAATTCCAAATTTCATTGGCATTGTGCTCAACCCAACCTGCCTGAGGGAAAATCTGAGTAAACTCTTTTTGACTCGAGCTAACTTTTTCTCCTTTTTTGTTGAAAATAATGGCACGAGAACTTGTAGTTCCCTGGTCAATGGCCATGATGTATTTTTCTTGTGACATGTGCTGTCCTCCTGATAAAGATCTTGAGGATGTTTCCTCTTTACACTAACTAGTATACAAAATAAAGCGTTTTCTTGTTTATCAACTTTTTTTAATTTTTTAAAAAATGTGAGTAGATTGTGTGAATTTCACAAAAAAGACCTGGAACAACCAAGCCTTTTAAGTGAATAATAACTGACGAATCCCTGCCAAATCCTCCATATCCAAGTCGTTTTTTAAATAATAGACTGGTGTCTGTTCCTTCTTATGAATCGGGTTATTGGTAACCAGCAAATCATAATGCCGAGTTCGGTCATAGGCTTCAATGGTAATAAAACGATTGTATTCCAAATACCGTTTCAAAATGGCTGCCATCCTTGAAAAGACAAGAAAACCAGATGTCAAATCCAGACCAATCCGCATATGCTGGCCACCGTTTTCAGCCATATATTCGATTAACTGCAGCCATTCCCAGAGAATCTTCTTATCTAAATCTGTCCCCTGATGAAAGGCAGGTAGAGCATGAAAAATCTCCTCTGCTGTCTCTTTAAAATCATGTTCCATCAGTAAATAGGGATGACGATTCTCTAACTGGTACTTGTAGCGATCCTGTAAAATATAGCCCTTATAGAGGTAGACTTGAGCACAAAGCTGACTGAGTTCATAGGTGACATGGTCCTCTGTATAATCCCCCAGTAACTCCTCTTTCTTCATTTCTTGAATCAATTGCGTCAGTAAACCTGCCAACTGTCCTCCAAAACCAAGGATATACTCCATAGTATGAAGAGGAAGAATGCGATGAGATAGGAGGAAAGAGAAGAATATCATCATCTCCCCATCCTCAGTTCCGAGAGGGAGGTGTTGCCCAGCAAAAAAGGACGGAGCCTTTCGATGCAAACGAAGGTAGAAAATATTGTCAAAATACCCTCGCATTTTTTCTTCTATGACTTGGAGATGACAAGCATTGACCCGAAGACGTTGTTGACTGATATGAGCCCAGAGAACCAAGTCCAATTTCTGACCCGAAGACAAACTTGCACCGCAGATTTCTTCTAGTGTAGCAATTTCCTGCTTTCTCGCTGGTTTCTGCATGTGACCTTCCCACTCCTGACTAGACCAGACCTTGCGGAAAAGACAGAAATAGAAATAGCGAATCTGATGCTCTGGACCTCGCCAACGTCCATTTTGGATGGATAAATCAAATTCTGACAAAATCTGTTTTAAACCAGCCAAGTGACGCCCAAGCGTAGCCTCGCTAATCATCAATTCTTGAGCCAGCTGATGGGCTAAAAACTGTTGGTGGTAGAGAAGATAGACCACAATCTGGTATTTAACAGCATTCTCCAAAAATAAGCTCCGAATATCTCTCCCCTTGGTAGCTGCACCGATCGACAGGCGCAGATTTTCATTTTCTAAGTGAATAGTCAGCTCTAAACCACTATCCAAAGCCTTGTCATTGAGCAGGGTGACATATTTGGTTAGGGTTGCTTTTGAAAATCCTGTTTCTTCCATTACAGCCTTGACGGTCGTCTGAGACTCTTGTAATAGAAAGGAAAGGATTGAAAATTGACCACACTCGGCTTTCTCCATCAAATCTCCTAAATACATTTGTTACCCCTTTCATTTTCTACCTTAAGCATAGCATAAATCTTACAAATGCTAAAATAATCTGTTTCTCTTTTTATTTACCTGCTGATTTCCTGGTCCATTATCCTGAAAATCAGTAAACACACGGCTCCCCCTTTGGGCATTTTTATGCTAAAATAGTAGCTATGGATAAAATTATTAAAACTATATCAGAAAGCGGAGCCTTTCGTGCTTTTGTCCTTGATAGCACTGAAACCGTCCGCACTGCTCAAGAAAAACATCAAACCCAAGCTAGCTCAACTGTAGCGCTTGGTCGAACTCTTATCGCTAGCCAGATTCTCGCAGCCAATGAAAAAGGAAATACCAAACTTACAGTTAAGGTGTTGGGATCTAGCTCTCTAGGTGCTATTATCACCGTCGCTGATACCAAGGGGAACGTCAAAGGCTATGTTCAAAATTCTGGTGTTGACATCAAAAAGACTGCGACTGGTGAAGTCCTAGTCGGACCTTTTGTTGGAAATGGTCAATTCCTCGTTATCACAGACTACGGCATTGGAAATCCTTATACTTCCTTGACCCCACTTATCTCTGGAGAGATTGGGGAAGACCTTGCTTTCTACCTAACAGAAAGCCAACAAACCCCTTCTGCAGTCGGTCTCAATGTCCTTTTGGACGAGGAAGACAAGGTCAAGGTTGCTGGTGGTTTCCTAGTTCAAGTCTTACCAGGAGCCAAGGAAGAAGAGATTGCTCGCTTTGAAAAACGCATCCAAGAAATGCCAGCTATCTCGACCCTTCTGGAAAGTGAAGACCATATTGAAGCTCTTCTCAAGGCTATCTACGGGGACGAGGCCTACAAGCGTCTTTCTGAAGAAGAAATCCGTTTCCAATGTGACTGTAGCCATGAACGCTTTATGAACGCTCTTGCTAGCCTTCCAAGCTCAGACTTACAGGAAATGAAAGAGGAAGACCACGGGGCAGAAATCACTTGTCAATTCTGCCAAACGACTTACAACTTTGATGAAAAGGACCTGGAGGAACTCATTCGTGACAAATCTTAATACACCTTTTATGATTGGCAATGTTGAGATTCCCAATCGTACCGTTTTAGCACCTATGGCTGGTGTCACCAACTCAGCCTTTCGTACTATCGCAAAAGAGCTTGGAGCTGGACTCGTTGTCATGGAGATGGTCTCTGACAAGGGAATCCAATACAACAATGAAAAAACCCTGCACATGCTTCATATCGATGAAGGCGAAAACCCTGTCTCTATCCAACTTTTTGGTAGCGATGAAGACAGCCTAGCACGCGCAGCAGAATTTATCCAAGAAAACACCAAAACCGATATCGTGGATATCAACATGGGCTGCCCTGTTAACAAAATCGTGAAGAACGAAGCTGGCGCTATGTGGCTCAAGGATCCAGATAAGATTTACTCTATCATCAACAAGGTCCAATCTGTCCTTGATATTCCACTTACTGTCAAAATGCGTACCGGCTGGGCTGACCCATCTCTTGCAGTAGAAAATGCCCTCGCTGCTGAAGCAGCAGGTGTTTCTGCCCTTGCTATGCATGGCCGTACCCGTGAGCAAATGTACACAGGCCACGCAGACCTCGAGACCCTTCATAAGGTTGCCCAGGCCCTCACCAAGATTCCATTTATCGCCAACGGTGACATCCGTACAGTTCAAGAAGCCAAACAACGCATTGAAGAAGTCGGTGCTGATGCAGTCATGATTGGCCGCGCTGCCATGGGAAATCCCTACCTCTTCAACCAAATCAACCATTACTTTGAAACAAGAGAAATCCTACCTGATTTGACCTTTGAAGACAAGATGAAAATCGCCTACGAACACTTGAAACGATTGATTAACCTCAAAGGAGAAAACGTAGCAGTTCGTGAATTCCGTGGACTCGCTCCTCACTACCTCCGTGGAACATCTGGTGCAGCTAAACTTCGTGGAGCTATTTCACAAGCTAGCACCCTAGCAGAGATTGAAGCCCTCTTGCAATTGGATAAAGCATAAAATGGTTCATACTGCTCTACTGATTATCGATATGCAAAAAGCATTTGATAACCCTATCTGGGGAGAACGGAACAACCCTCAAGCTGAACAACAAGCATTGAGGATACTGGCATACTTTCGTAAACACGCTCTTCCAGTCTTACATGTTCAACACATATCTGACAATCCCCAGTCACAATTTCATAACAAACAAAATCAGGTGTTTAAAAGTGGATTTGAACCAGTTGCTTCAGAACCTGTCTTTCAAAAAACGGTTAATAGCGCCTTTATTGGAACAAATCTTGAAGCCTATTTACGAAAAAATCAGATTTGTCATTTAGTCGTTGTTGGTTTGACCCTGCCTCATTGTGTATCTACTACGACACGAATGGCAGCAAATCTTGGTTTTGAAGTCACTTTACTAGCAGATGCTACTGCCAGTTTTACCCTATCTAACAAAAACGGTCAAGTCATCTCTCCTGAGACTATCCATGAGATTAATCTCCTTTCTCTACAAGATGAGTTTGCTCAAATTCTTACTACAGAAGAATTTTTAACCCAAGTACAAGTATAAAATAAGAGTCTGGGACAAAAGTCTAGCCTTAAATATAAAAAGCGAACAAAACGAGTTATCTGACACTCAGAATTCTGTCTTGTTCGCTTTTTTGTCTAATCTATCGATTTTTAAAATTTATAATAAAGAATTCCTAAAATCAAAATCTTTTTGTCCCAGACTCTTTTATTTCAATCGATAGGTTTTTCTTGGTTTCTTTTTAGGTACTCGTTTGAGTCCGACTTCTTCTACATATTCTCCATATTTTACGAGAAAGTTATTGCTGACGATTGGACGACCGGGGTTGATAAGATTGACCAGTTCAGTCCCTTCGTATACAGTGAACTCCTCCTCTAGCAGATAAAGGAAGGTCGGATTCCAGTCAAGTCGACCTTGGATTCGTTTGATGGATTCTTGGATAATGGCATAATGGTCAAAAGCGAAGGCTTGCTCCTCCAACTCTACTCCCTCTAAGAAGCACTTGCCCGTCTGAAAATCGACATCTACGAAAACGACATCCTTGGCATCGTCTCCTGCTTGAACAAGTTCTAATGCACGACTAGGCAAATAAACCAAGTGGGCAATGGTCACTGTCCAGCCCCGTGGGTCACGGCCGGGAGTCGATACGGTCATCAATTGCTCGATTTTTTCCAAAGGAAGATCGAGATTGACTTCTTCTCTCACCTCACGCTGACAGGCATGCGCAGCGTCTTCGCCCTTGTCCATAAATCCTCCAACCAGAGCCAAACAATTTTGATAAGGGTGAGCCTTGCGACGAATTAATAAGAGCTTGATTTTTCCTTCGACAAAGCAGTAGGCTACCATATCCACCGTTACACTTGGTTTTTCGTATTGAGGGAGTTCCTGCTTGTGGTACCAGTCTAAAAATTCTTCCTGACTAGCATGAATTTCAAAATATTCTTTTTCCATCCCTGCTGGAATCATCGTGTCCGTCATTTTATGCCTCCTTACGAACTGCCTTGGTCCATTGGTACCAACCTACTAGACTATTGAGAGTGTAAACCCAGTACATCCCTTGGATGTGGATATTTTCACCCCACCAGAGATAAATACTAAAGAGATTGGTTGCAATCCAGAAAATCCATTGCTCACGATAGAGACGGGTCATCAAGAGCTGACCGACACCATTGGTCGCATCGGTAACACTATCACGGAAAGGGCGAGCACTATGGATGCTTTGATAAGCCAAGCCCATACCAATCCAAATGATAGCAGTCAAGACCAAGTACTTGAGCCAATCAAAAATAGATAATTTCTTAGCTTCAAAATGAGATTCTTCTGCTTTTCCTTGGTCATTAATACGGTTGGACAGCCAAGCATAGAGGCCAATCGGCTGCATGACAAAGAAGTAAACGGTCGTCAAGACTTCGCCATAAAAAGTCGCATCCATGGCCAAAATCAAATAGATAGCAGAGTTAATAGCCCCAAAGAGATAATTGCTTGCACGACCTTCTGCTACCAAGATAACACAGACAATCCCAGTCCAAGATGCAAACAAGCTTAACCAGTCATGACTATCTATATTTTGAGTGAATTCCAAGATAAAGGGAACACTTGACAAGGCGATGAGATACAACCACTGGAAGAGGCTACGACCGACAAAGAGATCTTTCCAGAGCAAGTGCATGATTCCTGCAAAACCAATCTTGCGGGCTTCCGCATGGACATTTTTAAAGTTTTCGATAAATTGTGTGATTTTTTCAGTTAGTTTTTTCATAATTTTCTCCTAATCTGCTTGATAAATGGCATCAATAGCCTCTTTTGCAGTTTCATAATTTCCTAGATAATCCTCTGCTAGATAAACTAGTGGAATATTTGCTAAGTAGCGCTCCCTCATCTGATCCAAATGCTGGGAAAAACTATGACGAATATGGTCTTCTGCCATAGTCATATCTCTAAATCCGTCATTGACATAGGAGCCGACAGGCTGCACAAAGAGAATCAAGTCCCATTTCTCCTTAGCCAATATCGAGACAAAGAGATTATCAAAAGTCTCTCCCGATAAGTCCCCTTGATCCTCAGTCTCCATGTAATAATCATAGTAGCCCTTGGTTACTAAGGAGTTGGTGTCTGCTACCACCAGTCCCCTATTGGCATTACTGTCAATTAACTTAGAGGTCTGGTCATACTGCCCCAACAGGATATAATAGTAATCTTTTGGAGTCAATTCATCGTCGCGGACATTGTTTTTGATCTGGTATTCACGCGCGTATTCCAGACTAACGGGTGCATCGTAATACCTAGCCAAATCCTTGGCCAAAGTTGTCTTCCCATTGCTAGCACTTCCCATAATCAACACTTTCTTTGTAAACTGACGTCGGAAGGGTTGAGCAATATATTTCCAATATTTGCTTGGATTTTCTCGAATCATAGTCGCTGAGATACCAAACTTTCTTTCTTGCAAGACAGTCTCAAAGCCACGATTAGACAATTCTTGCTGGTAGTCTGCTTCTCCCACAAAGAAAATTAGTTCTTGCTGGTTTTTATCATAGGAAATCTCCGCTAACATTTGGTCCAACCACTCCTGCCAACCCATAGGGTAACGAGGAAGATTGATTTCATCTAACTTGCAGACAGAGGTCAACTCGTCATCACGAAAGGCCTCTCGGATATAGCGAAATCTTTTTTGAAGCGTTAAGCCTACCTGTTCCCCTCTGTCTCCCTCATAGCCTGAAACGACAACCCAAACCTGGTCACACTGCCGCTTTGCACACTGGATCAGATCGATATGCCCTTGATGAAGCGGAGCAAAGGTTCCAAATACCACTGCTGTTTTCTTTTTCATAAATGCATTGCCTTTTTATAATTTTCGATATTTTCATTGTCTATGTTTTTATTATAAACTATATTTTTATTTCGTCAATAGATTTTTATTATTTTTATACTTAAACAAAGTATAAATTTCTAATTATCTTTTTATATTTTCTTAAATGCTCGTAAAGCCTTATTCTATGTGCTTTCGAGTATTTTTACTGTAGGAAGATACTTCACGTTTCTTTGCATATTTCCTCATGTCTTAGCTGTCAGAAGTGGTAAATAAGTAGTAAATTCATTTGTACTACTAAGCAACAAGACGCTCCTGTTGCTTCTCTTTATTCAAGCGTTTCATTTCTGCCATTGCAGAATCGAATGTTGCATGTGCGTAATAGTTCAGCGTCATGGCTATATTAGCATGTCCCATAATGTACTGTAATGCCTTTGGATTCATTCCTGCATTTGCATAGTTGGTACAGAATGTATGTCGCAAACTATGTGGAGTGATGTGTGGCAATTTATCCTCGTTATACTTATTGTATTTCTTAACAAGACCTTTCATCATGCCGTTGTAATCACTTGCCACTTTTGGATAGTTCTTTCTATTAAGAAAGAGGAAATCACTATATCCATCAATCTCAACACGCTTATCATTCTTTCGATTCGCTAACACTCGCTTAAATGCTTGATAGGCTTCTTCAACCATAGGAACTTGACGTTCGCCACTTTTGGTCTTTGGTGTTTCAATGTAGTACCCAATTTCAGTATCTCTCAATAGCTGATGGTCTATATTGACAAGACGATTCTCAAAATCTAAATCTGGAAGTGTCAAACCACCAAACTCTGAAATACGAAGACCTGTTTTTAAGAGTATCAGAATTTCATCATAATTTTTGCTGTAGGTTTTATCAGCTTTTGCAAAGGCTAACAGTTTTTCTTCCTGTTCTTCTGTTAGTACGGTCTTAGGGACAGTATCATCATCAAGAACTGCTTTCAGTTGAAAGTCAAATGGATTCTTCCGAACACAATCATCTTGTATAGCAATATAGAATGAAGCCTTTAAAGAACGTTTGTAGTTATTGATGGTTTGATAAGCATAACCATTTTCACTCATTCTAATAGCCCATTCTTTAGCGTCTGATGGCTTAATACTGTCAATACTTCTTACACCTAACTTGTCTTTCTTCAAAATATCCATAAGATATTTGCGTCCAGTTTCAGTGTTTTTTCTAACCTTTGGTCTTTGAGCGTTCTGTTTTGCGTAAAGCTGGCAGAGTGTCATTTTCTTTCCTACAACATCAATACCATCATGAATGTCTTTCTGTAACTCTGCGATTTTCTCTCTAAGTGAGATACAATCACGCTTTCCTGCTGGTACTCGGTCTGTAGCCACAAGTTTCCACGAGTAAACAAATTGCGGTTCTCCAAATGAATCTATATATTTGTATAAGTATCTTCCGTCTTTTCGTTGGCTCTCTCCAGTCTTTAAGATTCGACCTTTATTGTCACGTCTTTTTTCTGACATGGCATTTGCTCCTTTCCTTTATGGAAAGAGCCTTGATACGACTTAATACTATTTTATCATATACAAGACCCTTTGGCGACGCTAGATTGCGTCCAATGTATCTATAATTTTTTCAAATTGTTTTCGTTTAACCTGAATACGATTGCCATTCATAATCAGCCAGTTTGCATTTTTATTTTCTTCTGCCAAACGACGCAGCTTGTTTTCGCCAATACGAAAATATTTTGACGCTTCTTCAATAGTTAGGGTATAACGCTCCCAAATCGGAATGTCAGTCTGCTTCATAAAATCCTCCTTTCCAAATCACTTATTGGATTTCATAAAAGTTGTTTTACAAGCAATCGAACAGCTCTAGCAAAGCTCACGGGAGTTCCACCCCTGCATGGTTCTCATGTAGCCATACTCATTGCCTGCGACGCTTTTAACGCTCGGACTATTGACTGTATGGGAGTATCATTATCACGATAAGAAAGTCGTCGCTGGCAATCCTGCTAAAGATTGTTTTTCGGAACACTAACTGAAACGCTCGCTATCTTTAGAAGATAGGTCATGGCGGTTAGCTCCGTTGGCTCTTTTCTTATCGAAACGTATTCAATTACTTTTATTCAGTTTTCAAAGAACAATGGCTCGTTAGCCTATCAAAACACATTGAAAGCTCAATATGCTTTGATGGAATAACAAACCTCCCTGTTCGGGAAGCGTGGAATAGTATGGCACGCTTCCACGAAAAGAGAGAGGTTATTACTTAATTTCAAATGACAGAATCTTTGTAATCAGTCTGGTTTCCATTCTTCCACGTAAGACTTCATCAACGACCATACTTTGATTGCCATATTCATCTTTCATAAGTCGTAGGGAACGTTTCGTTATGTACCCTCTGTAATGATGTAGAATCTGGTTAATCGCTTCTGTATCGCCATCTGTTGCCTTTACAATGAGAGGAAAGGGAATCATAGGATATTGTGTTTTCATTCTTCAAATTCCTCCATAAACTTTTTGATTAAGGCTAGTCCACTGGTTCTATGCCGATAGACAGTAGAACGGTTCAATTTCAACAGGTCTGCAATTTCTGAATCGCTCATGTCCATAAAGTAAAACAGCAGTAGAATTTCACGTTTCTTGTCTGGCAACTCACGTAATGCTTCACTCAATAAATCATTTTCAACACCAACTGATATTCCATTGAGTGTAAAAATCTGAAAGTCAGTTGAATAGTTATCTGTTGTCGCAAACTGGCTAACAAGATAATCGCCAACATCAGAAAAGGACACTTCACGCTTTGCGATCCTTGAAAGATAAAGCAGATAATTCTTTCGCTCGTCTTCCATAGCACGTTTACAGATATAGTCAAACTGATTTTCTATTGTGGTCTGAAAAAAAGATGGTTTCATGTTTCTCACCCCCTTTCTGTCTAGGAAAGGAAGTGAGCCTTGCTCTTTTATCTCCTTTCACTCTTAGTCCCAATGTGAAAGGGGGATTTGTTGCATTACTGATGAATAAACTTTGTAAAAAAGTTCTGAATAACCAAAAAAGCACACAAACAGATTGATTTCTCTGTTTACATGCTTTTATTTTTCTATCTATATGATTTATAAAACCACATTGGTGGACGTACTTATCTATTGCAGATAGACGACTTTTTTTGATAAATACTCAATGTGGGGAACTTGATTGTATGTGATATACTTCATGGCGACTTTGACCTCCAACAAACCGCCATTTGGAAGTAAGATACAATATTTTAACAGCATAAATAGCACTACCATATAACGGTTTTTTTTATTGGCGTTTAGTAGTGCTTTTTATTAAATATGAACCTATAAACTATATAACATGTTTTTCTATACCTGTTTCTAATTCAATAGGAACAGTAAAATGTATAGAGGTGGTCTACTATGCGTAAAAAAGAAGATAAATATGATTTTAGAGCCTTTGGTTTAGCCATTAAAGAAGCTCGATTGAAACGAGGTTTAACTCGTGAACAAGTGGGAGCATTGATTGAAATTGACCCACGTTACTTAACTAATATTGAAAATAAGGGGCAACACCCCAGCATACAAGTTCTTTATGACCTTGTATCGTTACTTCATGTTTCCGTTGATGAATTTTTCTTACCTGCTAATAACTTGGTAAAAAGCACCCGACGATTACAGATAGAGAAATACATGGATAGCTTTACAGACAAAGAACTATCCTTAATGGAATCTTTAGCCAGCGGTATCAACGAAGCAAGAAACATCGAAGACTAATTAAAAGAATCCATACATAACGGAAAGAGCCGATAAAATGAGATTGTATTAATCTCATTTTATCGGCTCTGCGTCTTTGCGTCTGGCTCTGTAATCACAGTTACTTTGAACTGCTTTATTTCAATTAAATTTTCTTGTCTGCATTTCGGACAATAGAGGGGGAATTTTTTTAATTCAGTATCTTCCCTTATCTTTAATCGTGTTTTATTTCCACATACAGGACACAATATCCACTTGTAGTTTATAATAACTATCTCCTCCTTTACACTTTAATTCAAATCTTTATTAAAGAATATTTCATCTTATTTAACAAGAAACCATATTTATATAACAACATAAAATACACTAAGTTATTTTATTGAACATATATCGTACTTTATCTATCCGACTATTTGGACGACGGGGCTGGCAAACAGGTTCACCGGTAGTAACATGGTACCCTTTTAACTCTGTTAAACAAACACTACGTCCATTTGTAAAGAAAGTTAAATCACTACGATATTCTTGAATACACCGAGCAGGGATTTCTCCACTAAGAATGACCTCATTATTTTTCAATTGAGTGTCTACGATGTTCGCACAATATTTAGGAGCATCGGTGTATGCTCGTGAAAGATATTCCTGTGGCGCATAAATTTTAAAACTAAGATATGGCTCTAACAATTCTGTTCCAGCTTTTTTTAAGACTTGTTCCAATACAATAGGAGCAAGCATCCGAAAATCTGCTGGGGTACTAACAGGGCTATAGTATAAGCCATACTTAAAACAGATTTTACAGTCCGTCACATTCCAACCATACAATCCTTGTTCACAGCCATAGCGTATCCCCTCCATAACTGCATTTTGAAACGATTGATTTAAGTATCCAAGAGAAACCGAGCTCTCATACTGTACTCCGCTCCCTAATGGAAGCTGTGCTACAGATAGACCAATGGAAGCCCAGAAAGGATTCGGTGGAACTTCGATGTGAATGGTATACTCTGCTTTTTTTAACGGTCTTTCCATATAAATGACTGTAGGCTCTTTTATTTCTATCTCCACATGATACTTTTCTTGCAGCAGAGCACAAGTCACTTCCATTTGTACTTTCCCTAAGAAAGAAAGTATGATTTCATGTGTCGCAGAATCCACATAATATCGCAGAAGCGGGTCACTGTCGGAGATTTCTAAAAGTGCATCAAGTAACATTTCCCTTTGTTGAGGTTTGCTCGGTTCAACAGTCGTTTGCAGCAGAGGGAGGGGATTTTCAATTCTCTCTCTCTGTGGCAATAGCTTTGTATCTCCAAGAACACTATTTAACTTCAAAAACTCATTCTGCAAAATAACAATTTCCCCGGAATAAGCCTTATCAATTTTACATAATTCACCATTTATTGAAGTATACATTTCTGTAATTTTTATTTTTTCCTTTTCCGATATTCTAACCGAATCTCGCAAATGCAGTACGCCACTATAAAGACGTATATATGCAAGACGCTGTCTTTTTTCCGAATACTCAATTTTGAAAACTTTTCCGCAAAGTTCAGACTGACCTCGATGTGTTGATGAATAAAATTTATTAGTAATAACTTCTATAAGGTTATCAATCCCTATATTACTTTTTGCACTTCCATGATAAAGAGGGAACAGAGAACAATTCTGAAATCTTATGCTTTCCTCTTGTTCGAGTTCCAATGCTTCTAATGATTTACCGGACATATATTTCTCTAAAAGGTCATCGTTTCCCTCTATTACCGTATCCCATTGTTCAGATTCGGTAAAGTTCGTCACACACATATTAGGATACAGTTCTACCTTCTGTTTGATTACAATTTCGGCAGAAAGTTTCTCTTTAATATCCTGATAAACCGTTGATAAATCAATTCCATTTTGGTCAATCTTATTGATAAAAAAGATTGTGGGAATCCCCATTTTCCTAAGTGCATGAAATAATATACGAGTTTGTGCTTGTACGCCATCTTTTGCAGAAATCAGTAGAATTGCCCCATCTAAAACTGATAATGAACGATATACTTCTGCTAAGAAATCCATATGTCCTGGCGTGTCTATGATGTTCACCTTCGTATTTTCCCACTGAAAAGAGGTTATTCCTGTCTGAATTGTAATTCCTCTCTGACGTTCTAAAAGCGTATTATCCGTCCTCGTTGTACCTTTGTCCACGCTTCCTAATTCTGTAATCGCTCCACTGTTATATAATAAGCTTTCTGTTAAGGTAGTTTTTCCTGCATCAACATGAGCTAAAACTCCAATATTAATAATTTTCATGTGATTTTCCTCCATTCAAAAACCCAAAAGGGCATAAAAATCCCAGTGATAAATACTTTTATCACTGGGATTTTTATGCATAACCATAGGCATACAAAGCATACAGATATTCTCCGGATACTTTAGAATCACATGATAAAGGTATTCTTAAACTGGGTACAAAAAACTAAGCCCTCCTAAAAAAGGACATCCAATTATTTGTTCCCACTATCAAATTGACAGTTTATTTAAGAATACCTTGCCGCATATTTATTAACTCCTTTTAAATAGATACTTAAATAATAGCACGTAAGAGCATATTTGTCAAGGAATCTCCAATTTTTTATCAAAGAGAGTACGTGATTACAAAATAGCTGTAATAATGTACCAATATTTGTTATTCTATAATCTTCCAATTACTCCCGTTCTTTTCAAGTACCAAATCAAATTGAGATACCTGCGTTGCTTTGGTCTGCTGGTCGATATACTCCACTGTCAGCGATACCGTGACTTGATTATCCTTACGATTGTGAATAGGATTTACCAGTTCTTGAAAGATGTACTCTTTTCCGATTGGTTTTAATATCCCGTCATTCACATAGTAGGAAAGTTCACTGGCTGTCGCTGTAGGATAGAGCTTGAAGAACGTCGTTAAAAACTCATTGATTTCATTGGTTGTAATGGAATCAACCGTCCCCTCACTTTCAATGGCTTTTGGTTTATAACTTGATTTCTTAGGTATGTTGGTAATGGTCGGATTCTTAACCAGTACCATATTTCCAGAACCATCTACATAGACACTCACTATATAAGCAGAGTGGACGGTCTTTGTATTTTCTCCCTCTGTAATGAGCTGGTCTACACTGTAGGTTACATTAAACTCATTGTCGCCAGTTGGCTCTACCGTCCATATCTGAAATCCTCTTACAGAAGACGATACAGGAATATCTTTGCGTACTGTATCAACATTGAGAGCTTGAAGTTCATCTGTCAGATAGCCTTTTAGACTTTCCATTCGATTATCAATGGACTTATCGGATTGCTCCCATGAATAGTAGACTTTCGCAAAGTTCTCTACAAAATTTTCTACATGATGAGTATCAACGTATTCCTTTTCTATGATAGTTGTTTCGTGAATAGTATGAGTATCTATAGCTGTAAAGTGCTTGAATATCGCAAAGCTGAAACTAAGCCCTAAAAGTACCCACAAGGCAATCACAACCTTTTTATGAGGATTGACCTTATAGACACGAGGTTTCTTTTCCTTTGGTATCTGTTTTTCTTTATTCTGATTTTTTCTAAATTTCATCATTAAATCTTCCTTTCTCATTGTTTGATTCGTCCTGCTCCCACTAAATGCTGTTGCCAGTAGGGGCTTGTTAAGTCGGCATAACCGATTGGGTCGCCTGCATGAAACATACGGTTATTGCCAAGGTATATCCCAACATGAGTAATATAAGAGCCAGCGTTATAGGTAGAATGAAAGAAAACCAAATCGCCAGCTTGTGCTTCCGATAGTGGGATATGCTGGGTCACATCATATTGCTGTTGTGCGGTTCGTGGTAAGTTAATTCCAGCTTTTCCATACGTCCATTGTGTCAGTCCGCTACAATCAAAAGAAGTAGTCGGGGAAGCTCCACCGTAAACGTATCGCCAGCCCCCATTGATAGGTATGGCTATGGGATTGGGGTAAGACACTTTTTCGCCACCTGAATACTCTTTTGAGAAACTTTGAGCCAGTTCAAAGGTATATTTATTTCCACGATTAGCCACATACCCTAAGAAACCACCACCATAATTGTAGGACTGGATAACCGATTCTAAATCTACACTGAGCCTTTCGCTACTGGCTAATAATTCACTGAAATACTTCACACCTTGCTTAATGGATTCTTCTGTACTCAATGAATTAGGTGGAAGACCGAGGGATTCCGAGGACTGCATAACATCTTCCGCAGTACCGCCCGATTCCACCTGTATAATCGCAAGAAGTATGTTGACATATTCTTCAACGCCATATTCTTTGGCATATTTTTCTACCATAGGCTTATGAGCCAGCACTTCTGCGGAAACATTCACACCTCCATAATGAATATTGGAAATTCCGCTGTCCTGTTCATCTGAAAATAAAATGGCAACAAACAGAAGCAGTGAGAAGACCATCAAGAATAATCCAGAACCACCAATCACTAAAGTTTTCAACTTCATGGTTTCTTACCGACTTTCTTAATGGTGGCGGTTTTGATTGGTGGTCTACTTCTTGTATTTTGTAGTGGTACTCTTTGAACAGTAGACGGACGTTCTTTTGTGATTGGACGTTGTGAAGTTCTATCTGCTGTAGTGGTTGAAGTTGCTGGCTTTTGAACGGTTTTTTCTTGAACGGTATTGCCTTGGCGTTCCACTTTTGGACTTGAAAAATCGGACTTAACTGCTGGACGCTCTTGTTTGGCTTGTTGAGATTCCTTATATGAAGTCTGAATATTAGACTGTTTTGAGGTCTGTTCATCATGATATTGTTCTTGTCTTGTAGTCGGTCTTTCATGAACAGAAGAAGCAGGCTGTTTTTTCTGTTTGACCTGTTCCATTTCAGAGCGACGCTTCGCAATGGTTTTTCGCCTTTGTTCCTGCTGTTCCTTGCGTCCACTGGCTCTGTCCGCTTTGGTTTGAGAAATACTACTGGTTAAATCACGGACATTCTCTTTTACTTTGGATTTTCCTTGATATACTGCATATCTTGCATTGGTCGGCAAATCCTTAACCTGTTCTTTCAAATTACCAGCAGTATCTACCATTCTGTCTTTGGTATCAGCTACTGTACCGATGGTTTGACCGATACGCTTTCCTAGTGTTGATTTTTCCTGCCCGTTTGGTCGAGAGTGATCTGCTTGTGTACTCGCAGAACTTCCCGAACCCGACTGTCCTTTTTTACCCGTAGCACTGGCAATGGCAGACCCAGCCCCTAAAGCAGTCACGGAGCGTCCAAGTTTCCGCTGTAGACGGTGCATGTGAGCGTGCATAAGCATACGAGGTTTTCTCATCATACGACTTCCCACACTTTGAGAATCGTTACTCTGTAGAGAAAACATACTCATTAAATCGCCCAGCTTAAAGTAGATTCCTGCAAAGGTCACAATCTGTAGAAAAGCAATCAAAAAGAACGGATAACCAGCCGATAAGGTATAGAGCATGGTTGAAATACTAAATGCTGTCGTAATAATCAATGTGATTCCAGCTCGTGTCAAAATGGTATTAAAGAGCTTTGTTATGGCTCGTTTTGACATACCATCAAATGATGGAATCATGCTTAAAATAAAGCTCACAGGCAGAAACATAGCATAGATGATAAAAAGTACCTGCGAGAAAATCATGATTCCTGTTAATAGGAATACAAATATGGAAATCCCAATATTGAAGACAAATAGGAAGAAGACTGTACCTAAACGGTTAATCGTCTTTGTAATCGTCATATTGGTATTGCTTCTATCTTCAATTTCTTCCGCAACAATTTTTTCTCTGTCTTCCCCATTGTTGGAATCTGGACTGGTTGAGAGCAGGCTTTCCACACGGTCAATACCAATACTTTCAATGTCTGAACTGTTATATTGAAGCAGTAGCCACGGTTGCTGAACCTGTATGGAAAATAGGCTGTCACGTATCAAGTCCACACTGTCCTTGCCTTGACTATCTGAATGGGGCATGACAATTTTTGTACCCAGTGACAAACTAGCGTTGCTGATGTCTGATGAAAAGTCATTGATTTTCTTAATATAATCGGGAGCATAGGAAATAAAGGAAGCCGATAGGATAAAAACCAGCACAAAATTCATGAGGGCATGAATTGCCTTTGTGGTTTCTCTCTTTATCAGTCCTGTATAGGCAACATAAACCCCAAGAACCAAAATCAAGAGTAAAAGGAATCCAACATAGAAACCCTCTGTTGATAGTCCACTAGGCGTAACCCCTGCAAGGGTCTGCATATTCTTGCCAATGGAATCTGCTGTAGCGGAAATGAAGTCTAAGGAATAGGCTTCCTGTACTAAGTAACCCGTCGCATTGGAAACATAAAGACTGATTGTCCAAATAAAATTGGTAATGGCATATAGTCCATACATGACTTGTTTTCCAATTCCGTCCGACCAGTTCCACGGTAGCCAGCCCCAGCTATTATCCACATAAAAATCCAGTTGATAGTTTTCAAGTGGGTATCGGCTGTATTCATTTGCCACATTGACCGTATCATCTACCAAGCCCGCAGCTTGAACCACCGTTCCCAGCATGGCTAAAAGAAAAATGGCAATCACAAGTGTGAAAGCCACTGTCATTGCCACTTTACCTAGACGTTTCAGCGTCCAGTTTGATTTTATTCTGTTTAATATTGATGGTTTCACATTTACACCTCTTTTCGCACAGGTGGTCTGGTATCAAAGGCATGGAGCAGTTCTTCAAATACAGGGTGGAACTGTATCACACCGACACGACCATATAAATCACTGATAAGGCATTGCCCGTTTTCCAAATCACGCAATCGCTTCTGATTGTTTTCGTCCTCTGGGTCTACACCAAAAAAGGCAAGGGTTTTTTTAATCTCGTTAAGGTCAGTGGAACGAAAGGCAAATTTTAAGCCGAGGTTATTTTTCAGTTTTTCATCTAAGAGGTCATCTGTATTTTGGGTCACGAAATATACCCCAGCGTTCATAGCACGACCAGCACGAACCAGCTTCATAGATAGTGTTTTCCCTTGTGCCACCTGTAAGAAGCTCCATGCTTCGTCTAAGTCTACAATCTTGAAAATACTTCGGTCTGTATGGATAAAGTCCAACGCAAAGGTACTAATGACAATCAGCATTGCTACCGATAGTAACTCCATTGTGGTATATTCCTCAAAGGAAGTTTCCTTGTCAGGAAGTACCAAGTCGGCAACCTGTATAATGTTCAGTTGTTTTTCAAGGCTGATAGACTGCTCTACATAACCATCACTAAAAAGCAGATGGGCAAAGTCATAGTCTGTAAAACTTTCGATATGGTCGGCTATGCTGGTACTTAGTGGCGTATTCTCAACCCGTAATTCTTCAATCACTTTCATCAACCCTCGCACTTCACTATTGGTTACTGCACGAATGGCTTTTCTAAGGATTGGGAAGCGTTCCCCATCACGAGAGGAAATCCCCGTAAGGAATGTCAAAATATCAATAGCCAGTGATTCAGAATCTTTGGTATTTTTCATAATTACATAAGGGTCAAGTAAGCCTTTGTTTTTCTCATCAGAAGTCAGATTGACGATATTGATTTCATGGGAAATCTCTGGCAAGGTTTCTTTCCATCTGCCACGTTCTGCTTTTGGGTCTACAATCACTGCTTGTGCCCCATAAAGCACTGCATAATAGACGATAAGGTTATTCGCAAAGGATTTACCACCACCCAGCGAACCAACAAAAGCCGACGCTAACGCATTGGTTACTGAACCCTTAACCCCTTGACTGGCAAGAGCAGGTTTCAGATAGACATTGCGTCCAGTATCTAAGCTGTAGCCAACATAAATCCCCTCATTTTCCCCCAGCATTTGAGTAGCACCAAAACCTAAACCAGCGAGGAAATCAGAGGTCACGTATTGAATATAATCATTCATATAACGCTTGCTGGCAGGTAAAAATTCTTCATGTAAGCCGAGCATATCCCCAAATGGTCGTACCAGTTTTACGCTTAAATCGTCATAAAAATCTTTCACTTCATTACAACGACGTTTGAGTTCGTCAAGATCATTTGCTGATACCCTTACCACATAAGACAGCTTGTACATAGATTCCTTGCTTTGGTCTAAATTGGTTTCCAGCTCATTCACACTTTCCAGAGCTTCCGCCACATTGGAGCTGGTTTCATTATCACTTTGCCAAGCGTGGTTATCCAAGTCTTTCAGTTCTTTCTTTTTATTGCGGACAGTAGATAGGGCTTTACGATTCGCTACAATTTCCACATTCATTGACGTATCAATCGGGAATGTAAATTGCTGTTGCTGGTAGTAGAAGATTTCAGAGGACGGGAAGTCCAGTTCTCCGACAATGCTGTTAATGGTAAAGTAAGCTACATAGACGGTTTCATCTTCCTGCTGGATTTTCAAATATCGCTGTTTTTCTTCCACCAAACAGCGAGTAGGCTTAATCAAGTCATAGTATTTAATCAGCGTTTCATTATCCAGCTTTTTCTTTGATAGATGGTACTCATACTCTTCATAGGCAGTGCCTGTCTGTCCGTAAAGGTGTTCAATCAGATAGCCGAAGTCGTCCTTATCTAACCTGCGGATTTTGAAACGACGAGAGATTTTATTTTCTAAGAGCTTTTCCATCTTCTGAAAACGCAGGATTTCATCATTACTCATACTAACAAAATCGCCCATCAGCTTATGGTTCACATCATAGACAAAATCAGACAAAGCATTTTTTGCTTCAACGGTAAGACTTTTCATAGAAAACTCCTGATCGTTGAGAAGCAACTTAAAGCCGATAAAGAAACGGTAGTTCACTTGATTTTCGCCAATCATGGATATTAAAGCGTCTGTCTGTTGGTCGATTTTGTCATAGGCAACCGCTTTGAGCTTGCCAGTGACTTCATTTTTGGAACGCTCTTGTGCAGAACGTATGCTGGATTCTGTACTGATTTGTAAAGCATGAATTTTGCCATCACGATTTTGTGCGATAAGCTGTCTGAAAGAATCATGCACTTGTATTTTCTGTTCTGGACTTAGAAATGAGTAATTGTAAGGAACAAGCTCATAGTAAGCATAACATTCCCCGTCTTTATTCCAGACGAGATTGTTTTCAATGTATTTAATTGGATATGCCATAAAATTCACTCCTAACTGCTGTAATGGCTTCTTGTGGCTGGTTTCTGCCAAGCGTTACTTTTTTTCCTGCATAGGTCAGCTTTGGTCGCAGTGCATAAGCAATGACAGACTTCAAAAATCCATAAGGCTTTTTACCATCAAAAGTTTTTGTAGACATAAACCATGTGAAAGCCACAGGAATCCCAAAGTATTTGAGAAATGCTCCCTCTATCATGGAAAGAGGGGGCAAGTTGCCAAGTATCATCACTGCAAAGAGTGACACGACAAACCATGTCATTTGCGTAAAGGTTATGGGAAACGGAAGTCTAAAATCATTGATAGAATACAGTACCTTTTCCACAGACCAGATACTGGTATAGCTTCGTATTTTCTTCATGTAATCAATCCTTTCATAAAAAATAGGGGTAGCTGATTGAGCCACCCCGTAAAATAGAAAATCTGCCAGTAGTAATGTACCGACAGATTTAATAGACGATTTCAAAAATCCCATGATTGGTTGAGATAAACGTTCCTGAAAGGTCTAAATCCCGACCATAGGCTTGATAATCAATATAGTTTTGAAGACTAGCTGGTACTTCGCCTAAAGCACCCGTTTCTTCAATGTAGTAGCGTGCCACGTCATACATATCATCACAATCGGAATGAATGATAATATCCTCTTGATGTTCGCTTAGTTCTTCAATGCTTGAAAAATGAGTGAGCAGAGCAGATAGCTCCGATTGTAATTCTTCGGGTAATTCCGATACCATTTCCCATAGTCGATTGAGTTCGCCAATGGAAGTGTATTCGTCAACCGTAAAGGGTAACTCGTAGTCATGAATGGCGTATTCCTCATATTCATCATTCAAGCCGATTTTCTCTTTGACTTCCTCAAAGTCAATGGGAAAGGTAAACCACGCACCGACCAATTCGCCCTCATTGTATTTGCCTAAATTCGCAATATAGACTTGCATATCGTCCATATATTCACGTCCTTTCTTTGTAGAGATTCAAAAATCCCTACCGCACTTCGTTTGGTGTACCATTCCTTTGCGGAACATAAGAAAACCACTTATATTCCACAAAAGAACGGTTTTATTTAAGCACCAATAATGCGATTGAATAGCTCTAGTAAAATGTCTTTTACTCCAGCAGCGTTGAAGACTAAGCCAACCGCAATAATCGCAATAATTAAAAAGCCAATCAGTTTGCTAAACTCACGCTTGAAGCCAAGATACAAGCCAATCACAACGATTGCTAAAAGCACCAGTGATTGAGCGTTTGATAGAAACCAGTTATAAAGGTTTTGTCCAAAATTCATAAAAATGTTCTCCTCTCTATATTCAATGAATTTGTATTTGAGTTATTTTTTTGTTGTTATCACGTCCTGTTCTTTTACTGACTGTTGCTTCAAAATCTGCTTGTGTCGGTCTGTCAGTTTCGCATGGTCGAGAATGTCTTTTACAACCTGCGTCTGGTTGATTTCATCAAGTTTAATCGCAACCTTTAAGGTCGGGGCAACTTGATGAGATAGCCAGTTCAGCGTCCTTTGGAAGGAGTAAGGCTCTGGTTTTGTGGTTAGTTTTAATCGTTCACGATTGTTCCCAATAAACCAAGCCCATTCTTCATTCAGTTTCCAATCAGAACGAGGTTTGGAATCGTCTTTATCTACAAAACGGATATACCGATTGATAATTTTAAAGGCGGTATGCTCTGGATTGTCATAGACGAGTAAATCACGGACTGCATAATAGGCACGCTCATTTTTCAATCGAATCTCAAAACGGTTTTTTACTTCTGCGTCTTCAATGGGAATATCATTTTTCTTGTACTGCTCGTAGTCCTTTTCATAGATACAGAAATAAACTTCACTTTGTAATGAACCGATATAGAGGGTGTTTCCCATACATTCCTTTTCCTCTTTGCGTACCAGTTCGCCACTGCGATAGCTTTTAAAACTGCGGAAGACGGAGATACATTCTTCCTGTTGGCACTTTTCAGTGAGTACAGGGATATTCAAAATCCCTGTCTTATCGTTAATGGCAAGGTCAAGGCGTTTCATCACACCGCCAGCCACCAAAACGTCCATAAAGAACTCATACCAGCTTCTTTGTTGTGCCAGAAGATAGCTTTCAAATTGTCTGCACCCACGACCTTTCAATTCCACCAGAACTCCTTTGTCCAGTTCATGGGAGCAAAGGACGAATATGTCGCCTAAAGCATAATGCTCTGAATAAGAATAGAAACCATAGTCCTCATGAAGAAAATAGGACAGTTTCAGTTGTAAGATGTTTTCGACCACCTGCTGTACGTCTGTTGTCGGAAAGCGAATCCTTACATAATCAAACAGCATTTCAAGGGGAGCGTCGGGATTGAAGCGTTCCAGAGCTTCCCAAAGGGACTGCTGTAAATCCTCTGATGGCTTGACTTTTCCTGTTTCAATATCGCTTAGATACTGCCTTGTAATACCAGTCGCAACAGCTAAACGGTTTTGAGATAGTCCATAAGCCAAGCGTTTTTCTTTTAAATGCTGTAACCAAGTTTGTTCATTCAGTAAAAATCCCTCCAATCAAAAAGGCGTATGTCAACTTTTAAAGCCCATTTGACATACGCTGAAATTTTGTAAATCCCTTGTAACCAAAGGATTTTCTAATGTTTTTTTGACTGTTTCCTGTCGATTTGTACCCCCCTGTTAGATACGGGGGGTTAAGTGCTGGCGTGGCTATTGCCACACCAGCCAGCAAGATCAGTCCACACCTGCGACTTCCGCTTCGCACGTCGCCTGCGTGGACTGTCTGCTGTTGGATAACTTTTTAATTTCCTCCAAGAAATCATATCCTTTTGGTACAAGGGGAGTATAAAACTCTGATATGACACTTGTTCCTACATCAACATAGCCACGACCTTTGATTCGCTTTAAGAAGAAATCCTTTTGTACGTCACTGCCAAACATCATGCCATAGCCCATTTCAGACATACGACCTAAAGCCACTCTGAAATTAAACTGATCACGGATTCCGTCGCCTAAATATTTTGCGTCTGGACGTTGACAAGCCAGTATTAGAAAGAAGCCAGCTTGACGACCTAACATGACAATCTGTTTCAGCTTATTCATAACTGCGGTGTTTTCTTTTGTTCCCAGCATTTCCATGAAAGCGACGTATTCATCAAAGATTAAGAAGTGTGCCGGGAGACCTAAGTAAGCATAATTTTTGCCAGTCTTATAGTTCTTCATCTGCTTCATTTCCTCACTACGTTTCATCATTTCTTCATAGAATGTTTCAATGCAAGAAAGCAAGTCTTCTTTTCTATAGTAGACATTTGCCATCACAGAACCTAAGTCCGCAAGGTCAGCATTTTTCGGGTCAAGAATATACAGTTTTGAATCTGTATGAAGCAAGGCTTCAATCAGTGTCAGTATAAAGTAAGTTTTACCGCCACCTGTACCACCAGCAATCAACATATGAGGGAGCTTATCATATTCCCACCATACGTTTTTCATTAAGCGAAGTTTACCATCTTTAGCTTCTACTTCATCAATAGAAATACGACTGGCTATGGTGTCATAGAGCAAAGTATATTCCACATAGGAATCCTTTAACTCTTTATCCGTCAGCTCACAGTACAAGCCACTCTCTAATTTCTTTTCCAAGTGTAAGAGTTGGTCTTGATATTTTCCCAGCGTGATTTCCACCCGTATCTGTATCAAGCCATTTTTAAGTCGATAATACATTTTAGGGAAGTAGGTTATCTTTTCCTTTGTACGACCAGCACTATCTTTAAAGAAACCCTCTGTTTTGACCTGTTCAGATTCATACCACTTGTTTTCAAGTATCATCTTTGCCAGTTTTTGACGGTGGTAAAGTTGTTTAACCGTATCATAGCGAACCCGTTTGAATACAAACGCTACCAGCAAGCAGATAAGAATTGCGACACTGAAACTGATAATTAAATAGGGAATGTCAATCTTATCTGCTTGTGATAGGTTAAAATCCTGCCAGTTGATCTGCTGGATTGTCTTCACATGAAACAGTCCGACAACCAGCAGGAAAACAGGCAGGAGTGACGCTATCGTAAAATGAAAGACTAAATCTTTACCAGATGGGCGAATCCTTTTACCACGCTGTTTCATGCGAAAAAGTCTCCTTTCTACCTAGCGACTATTTGTCTTGTGTCGGTTCTTTCTTTGCTTGTGGTTGAGCTTTGAATGAACTAGAATCCTTTGTCAGCACAATATCGTCTGCCTTGATATACCAGTCAACATCTGCTCCTTGATAGGTGGCAGTAGCAACGGTGTCCGCAATGGGATTGATAAGTTCCACCCGTGCGTTATAATCAAACTCTTTCAAAGGCACGCTGGCAGGAATACTTACTTGAATCATGCGTCCTTGTCCTTTGGATTTTAAGTCATAGGTACGTTCCTTGATTTCATCTGAAACCGACCCGTCTTCATTTTGGATTCTCACTTCACGACGTAGAGCAGAGAATTTCAATTCTCCAAAAGTCGTGTCTTTATCTAATACAATGCCATTTGCTAATCTCATCATTTTTCCTCTCTTTCTTTATTCTTTTATCATGTCGTCAGCATGTAAAAGGTAATTTGTAAAACCACGAGTGCCGATTTTGTAGCCCTCTGCGGTAATACGTGGATTGACTAACTTCACACGTTCCTCAAAGCCGAAATGTTTTTCGCCAGCTTCAGCAGGAAGCACCACCACAATATCATCTGCTCTTTGAACATCAGAATAGAGATTATAGCTTCTTGATAAGACAGTTAGCCGTCCGTTGATTCTTCGCTGAACGACTTTATCCTCGCCAGCAAATTCTAAATTGCCGAATGTTTTTTCCATGTTGGGAATCACAAATTTAAGTTCCATATTTTTACCTATCCTTTCTTTTTTATTGGCTGAATGAATGTTTGATGGTCTTAAAGAGTGGGGAACGACCTTTTGATTCTTGATTTTTTGTTTTCATAAGTTCACTTCCTTTCAAAATCGGGTAAAAAAATAGACACCTCATTTTTTGAAGTGTCTACCTATTAAATATTCAAATTTTATTGGAAGTATCTTTATATCTTCACTTTTCAAGGATAAATCGTCGTATCAAAGCTCATTCATAAGTAGTAAATTAGTAGTAAATTGAGTGGTTTTGACCTTGATAAAGTGTGATAAGTCCAGTTTTTATGCGGATAACTAGATTTTTATGCTATTTTTTATAAAAAAGTAGCAAAAAAGAGAATCAAGATTTCTCCTGATTCTCCATTTTTATGCAATATCAAATTTTAACTGGCCTGCTTTGACACCAATCTTAAGTGTGCTGCCTGCCTCTAATTCTCCATTGAGAAGAAGTTCTGCTAACTTGTCTTCCACTTCTGTTTGTAGGGTTCTGCGAAGTGGACGAGCTCCCATCTCTGGGTCATATCCTTGATTGGCCAACAATTTCAGTGCGGAAGTTTGTAATTTCAAGTCAATACCTTTTTCAGCCAAACTTGCCACTAAAGGTTTGACCATAATCTTCACCACTTCCTGCATATGGTCGCTAGACAGTCTATGGAAGACCACCTTTTCATCAATACGGTTGATAAACTCCGGTCTATAAGCCTTTTTCAGCTCTTCAAACATGCGTTTTTCCATATTTTCCTGGTCAAAACGAATATCCTTAGCTCCAAAACCGACGGTCTTGTCATCCCGAAGGGCTGTCGCACCAAGATTTGACGTCATGATAATAATGGTATTTGAAAAATCGACCTTGCGTCCCTTGCTATCTGTCAAGACACCGTCATCCAGAACCTGCAAGAGAACATTAAAGATGTCTGGATGGGCCTTCTCTACCTCATCAAAGAGGAGAACGGAATAGGGTTTGTTGCGAACCTTCTCTGTCAACTCCCCACCTTCTTCATACCCCACATAGCCCGGAGGAGCTCCATTGAGACGGCTGGCCGCGAATTTCTCCATATACTCACTCATATCAAAGCGAATAAGGGCTGATTCGTCGTCAAAGAGGACCTCTGCCAGAGCCTTGGCTAATTCAGTTTTTCCGACACCCGTAGGCCCTAAGAACATAAAGGAACCAATCGGGCGCTTATGACTACGAATCCCTGACTGGTTGCGGCGAATCGCACGGCTAATGCTTGAAACTGCTTGATCTTGACCGATGACACGTTTGTGCAGTTCAGCTTCAAGATTCAGGTACTTCTTAGCATCCGTTTGAGTCAGTTTTTGAACGGGGATACCTGACAAGCGACTCAAGGTGGTCAAAATATCAGACTCTGTCACCAAGTCTTTATAGACAGGCACTTCCTCTTCTTTTGCGATTAGCTGAGCTGCCTGTTTCCACTTACCATCCATCAAGGCCTTGTCAGCTGGACTCAAACCAGAATCGTCTGCTTTTACATGCCTTGACTTATTTTGCACTGTTGCTGCTGCCTCATCCAAGAGATCGATAGCAGAGTCTGGCAAGTGACGACTAGTCAAGTAACGATGCGCCATCTTGACGGCTGTTTCAACCGCTTCATCTGTGATTTGCACACGATGATGTTTCTCATAAGTCGCCTTCAAACCTTGCAAAATGGTCATGCTGTCTGCAACACTTGGCTCTTCAATCGTTACTTTGGCGAATCGACGAGAAAGGGCCGCATCTTTTTCGATGTGTTTTTGGTACTCTTCCTGAGTGGTGGCACCAACCGTTCTCAAAGTTCCACGCGCCAAGGCTGGCTTCAAGATATTGGCCGCATCCAGAGTTGAGTCAATCCCACTACCAGAACCCATGATAGTGTGAAGTTCATCGATAAAGAGGATAACTTGACCATCTTCTTCAATATCCTTGATGATATTGTTCATGCGTTCTTCAAAGTCACCACGGAAACGTGTCCCTGCAACGACATTCATCAAATCAAGCTCTAACACGCGCATCTTAGCCATTTCCGTAGGCACATCCCCACTAGCAATACGCTGGGCAAGACCAAGCGCCAGAGCAGTTTTCCCGACACCAGCATCCCCAACCAAGACAGGGTTGTTCTTAGTCTTCCGACTCAAGATTTGAATCATACGCGAGATTTCCTTGTCCCGACCGATGACTGGTTCTAACTTGCCAAAACGCGCTTGCTCTGTCAAATCATGCGTATAGTCCTCGAGACCACCACTAGGAGTCTGGGGCATACCCATCATATTGGCCATAGAATTTTGTTTGTCAGCTACTGTACGATGGCGTTGGCGTAAAGCCTTGAGGTCTTCACGAGTCCAGCCTGCCCGTTCTTCTAGATTTCGACGAAGGGCAGCAATCTTGACCTGATCTTTCTTGTCTTCATAAGAAAAACCAGCTCTCTCCAAGATACGAGTTGCCAAGGCATTGCCATCATGCAAAATCGCATAGAGGACATGCTCTGTCCCCAGCACCTTAGCATGAACCACTGACGCTACATATTCGGCTTCATCAAAGAGAACCTGCAAACGATGAGAAAACGGCAATTCCGTAAAGGTTTCATCCTGGCTATAGTCCGTTTCAGTCAGTTCCAAAGCGACTTCTTCTAAACGGTCCATCTCATATGGATAATCATTTAAAGTCGCCCCTGCCACACTATAACTGTGATTGGACATGGCAATCAACAAGTGCCAAGACTCTAGATAACGAGCTCCAAAATGGCCAGCCACCATGTAGGCACTTTCGATACATTCATTCAATGCTTTTGAATAGTTCATCTTACTTCCCTTTTCTATCTACCTCTTGTATGACCTGTCGTAGCATATTAGCACGAACAACTGGAGCTTCTTCTCCTAGAACGCGATCCAAAGCTACTGCTACCAGCAAATTCATCTCCTGCTTGGTCATCAATTCCTGCTCAACCAAAAGCTGTAGAATATCCTCATAAATTTCTTGACTGACCCGCTCACCAATTGAGTAAAGCAAATCGCGGAGCATTTCATGATGACTAGAAAACTCAATCCGTCCTATACGAATGTAGCCTCCGCCACCACGCTTACTTTCAACCAAGTAGCCTCTACTTTCCGTAAAGCGTGTCTTGATCACGTAGTTAATCTGACTAGGAACAACCTGAAAGGTATCTGCCAACTGACTCCGTTGCAACTCCACAATACCAGATTGATCTAAAATCGCCTTGATGTAGGCCTCAATATGATCCGATGTATTTTTAAATCTCATTACAAACCCACCTCTCTCTTTAAACCTTGACCTTGTTTGACTATTATACCGAAATTTTCTCATTTTTAAAAGAAAAAGGGCGCTGGTAAAGGATAATCTTCACCAACTCCCTATTTTTCTACTTATCTAAGCCTAATTCTGCCAAGATTTGACGTTTGTAGGCAATCTTTTGGACTTCCTTGTCCTCATCTTCAGACCAATCTAGTTTAATTTCTGAAACAATCTGCCCAGGGCGATTTTTCAAGATATAGATGCGGTCGCTGAGATTGAGGGCCTCCTCAATACTATGCGTGATGATCAGGGTTGTTAGCTGCAACTGTTTGTGAATCTCAAGGTACCAAGCGTGTAGTTCCATCTTGGTCATCTCATCCAAGGCGCTAAAGGCCTCATCTAAGAGAAAGAGCTTGTGCCCAAAAAGGTAGGTCCGGAGTAAGGCTACACGCTGGCGCATCCCACCGCTAAGTTCATGAGGATACTTGTCTCTTACAGCTGTCAGCTGGAAGGTTGCAAGAATTTTATCCGCTCGGGAAATAGCTTCTGCCTTATCCACCTTTTGAATCAAGAGGGGCAGAATGATATTTCCAAGCACCGTCTTGTGCTCCAAGAGCAGATCCTTTTGCAACATATAACTCACGCGCCCCTGGGGATTTTCTTCACCATCAAGGACAATTCTCCCTGACTGAACTTCTAAAATCCCAGCGATTAGATTAAAGAGAGTGGTCTTTCCAACACCACTTGGGCCTAGGATGGAAACCACTTCGCCTGAAGTCACCTGTAGGTTGATATCCTCTAAAATCCTCTCCTGACCATAGGCATAACTGACGTGCTCTAGTCTAATTTCTGTCATTATTTCACAAATTCGTTGGTGAAGCCTTTGTCTGTCAAGTCTTCTTTAAGGATACCATTTTCTTTATCCCATTTGTAGAAAGCATTCCAGCGAGCTGCGTCAAATTGACCCCATTTTTCCTTGTCGCTTGCGTATTCTTTTGACAAGTATTTTTGAGATTCGATGACAAAGTCACGTTTTTCCTTGAGTTCAGGTGCATTCTTGATGAGAATATCTGCAGCTTCTTCTGGATGTTCCATGGCATATTGGTAGCCTTTTTTGATGGCTTGGATGACTTTGCGAGCTTCTTCTTTGTTATCTTTCAGATAGTCGTTATTTGCGATGATAACTGGTGAATAGTAGTCAAACTCCTTGACATAGTCTTTCAAGTACATGAAGTTAGCATCTACACCTTGAGATTTAGCAAGGATACCATCCCAACCGTAGTAAATCCAAGCAGTATCAAAGACGCCATTGGCAATCGGTGTGATTGAGTTTGAGTCGTTATTTGGTACTTTTTCAACCTTCTCAAAGTCTCCACCTTGAGATTCTACCAAGGTTTTCAACATAGCAAGTTCAGTTGGGTCATTCCAAGTCCCGTATTTCTTACCAACTAAGTCTTTTGGACTGCTTACATTGTCAGATTTACGTGAGATGATTCCTGATGTATTGTGTTCAACAATAGCTGCAACGGCAGTGATTCCTGCTCCTTTTTCCAATTTTTTAGCCATGTAGTCTTGGAAATAGACTGCAAATGGTGCCTTACCATTGATAACCAAGTCAGATGAGCTTTCTTCTGGTGGCAATTTCAAATCAACATCCACTCCAGCTTCTTTGAAATAACCTTTTTCCTTGGCAACATATAGCCCTGTGTGGTTAGTATTTGGTGTCCAGTCTAGGATAAAGTCGATCTTCTTGAGTTCTGCCTCTTTGTTATCCTTAGAAGCAGTTCCTTGACCACAAGCTACAAGCACGACAGCTACAAGAGCTGTTAAAACAGTTAAAAACACTTTCCATGTTTTCTTCATTTTGATTTCCTCTTTTCTTTTTTGAAACATTCTTATTCTACGAACGTTTCCATTTAATAACATATTTTTCACTGACATCAACCAGCTTCATACCGAGAAGACTGATAATCGATACCAGAATAATAATAGCAAACATGGTATCATACTGAAACAGTTTCTTGGACTGAATCATGTAGACACCTAGTCCTTCAAAGCCTCCCAACCACTCAGATACCACTGTTGTGATAAAGGCGTAGGAGACACTGACCCTCAGACCTGCATAAAAGTAAGGCAGGCTGACTGGAATTTTAAAATGCCACAGGATTTGCCAAGGCTTGGCCCGCATCAGACTAAACAAGGTCAGCATATCCTTGTCACAATGCCTAAAGCCGTCCAAAATACTGACGATGATAGGAAAAGTTGTTGTCAAGATAATCAAGACAATCTTGGGCAGAATCCCATAACCTAGCCACAAGACCAGAATAGGGGCTATGGCAATTGTCGGGATAGTCTGAACAACCACCATCATAGGGTAAATCAGGTCATTGAGCCAAGTCAAACTATCCATGAGCACAGCCATGAGACAGGCAATCAAGACTCCCAAAATCAGCCCCAGTAAAGCCACTCTCAAAGTCGCCCAGCTATGGTGCCAGAGAAATTCTCTATCACGCACAAAAGACTGGAGGATTTCAAGAGGTGTCGGCAGGATAAACTTGGGGAGAAGTTTAAGAAAACCTGCTAACTGCCAGATTGACAAGACTCCCAGAAAACCCAATAGACTAATGTGTCGTCTCAGCATACTTTTCAAGCTTCTCATCAATACTTAAAATCTCTCCTACATTTATTTTGACATTGGCAAAGACATTATCTGCCTCCTGCCCTGCCACTTCCAGCGCTTCTTTTAGAATGCGCATAAGCTCATCAAACTCCCCTTCCAAGACCGTTTCAAATGGTGTCACCACCATGGTCACTTCTTGAGCTTGCAGATAAGCAATGACCTGATCAATAACAGCTATCCGATCAATCCCCTGTGCTAGGGGTAAAACTTGCAAGGCGATGCTTGCTTTCATAAAAACCTCCTCTTCTCGTTTTCCTTTGACAAAAAGAAAAACCTTTACCATATATGGAAAAGGTGCAAAATCAGACTAAGTATCGTTCCCTCCGCTGGCATTACCCAGATCAGGTGCGGTCGAAGTTTAACACTTCCTCTCAGACTGTACACAGACTCCCATATATTATATGTACATATGATAGCGCAAAATAAGAAAAATGTCAAGGAAATTGCTTAATCGAGTAGGGGATAATCTCTAGCCCCTCTCACACCACCGTACGTGCCGTTCGGCATACGGCGGTTCAACTAACTTTTAACACATGTCGTTCAAGGTAATAATCCAAACACGAAACCAGTCCACGTTTTTCAAGGACTGGTTTTGATATAGCACGTTTAAGTACCGACTTCTGAGCTACTAATTGATAATGGTCGCCCCAGCCAGATACCTTATCTGCTATCCATTTAGGAACTCCTAACTTAAGCAATCCCCATAATCGTCTCGATTTCTTCTTCCATTGCTTCCAGATAATCACTCGTAGGCGAGTACGCAAGCGCTCATCTATGCTGGTGACAATACTTTTCATATTTCCCAATGAGAAATAGTTTATCCATCCTCGAATGGACAAATTCAGTTGTTCAATACGTCTTGTTAAGTCTATACTCCATTTCCTCTATGTTAGTTTCTTCAATTTAAGCTTAAATCTCCGAACACTATCTTGA
Source organism: Streptococcus sp. 1343 (assembly GCF_013277355.1). NCBI lineage: Bacteria > Bacillati > Bacillota > Bacilli > Lactobacillales > Streptococcaceae > Streptococcus > Streptococcus sp. 1343. The sequence continues at coordinate 1,530 of NZ_VMMT01000007.1, read as the reverse complement.
TGTGGACGACTTTTCCAACCAGATGATGATTTCCAGAACCCAAAACCTAAGTATTTCAGCTCTCTTGGTCTGGTAATCTTAGTCTTGGTCATATTTACTTTCAAACCTAGCCGTTTCTCAATAAAACGACTAACTGAATACATCACACGCTTAGCGGAGGCCTCGCTTCCGACCGTCATCACACAATCATCTGCGTAGCGCACAAATCGAAGTCCCCTCTTTTCTAATTCCTTGTCCAATTCATTAAGCATGACATTGGATAAGAGAGGAGATAAATTTCCTCCCTGTGGTGTACCAACTAGCGTTTTATGACGCTGACCATTAATGATAACACCTGAATGAAGATACTTACGAATCAAGGATTCCCTATCTCCGTCTTCGATAATATTATGTACTAAGGACATCAATCTATCTTGAGGAACCCTATCGAAAAATTTCTCTAGGTCTATATCCACTATCCACTCATAGCCGTCATTTAAGTACTCTAAGAGCTTTATGATGGCTTTTTCACATGACCTATTTGGTCTGAAGCCATAACTCGTATCTGAGAAATGGGGTTCACAAATGGGGCTCATGACTTGGACAATGGCCTGTTGAATCATTCTATCCATAACTGTTGGAATTCCTAGTTGACGGATGCCTCCGTTTGGTTTAGGAATCTCAACTCTAAGAACTGGTTGAGGCTTATATTTTCTCTGTTTTATCAGTTCCTTAGTCAAGCGCCAGTTTTGTCTGAGATAATTATCCATCTCTTCTATAGTCATTCCATCAATCCCAGCTGAGCCTTTATTGGATTTTACTTGATTGTAAGCTTCCAGCATATTTTCGCGTGATACTATCTTATCTAGCAATTTTGACATGTGCCTATTCCTTTCTTGTTTTGGTGCCTGAGGGACATCTTATATTGGTGAGCCTTCAGCTAGTCAATACGTGACAGAGTCCAGTTCTATCAGACCGTTCGTTTTACAGACACAAGTGAAGTAGGATTACTTCGATCTGTCGTTTTCTCTTTCTAGCGACAGACCTCAAACAGTCTCTCCCCAGACTGTTTGAGTATTCACCCCTTCGCTCCACTTCCATTACAGAAGTTTCCTCACTACTATGGGTTCGGCTGACTTCTCATGATTCCTTGTTACTACGCTTTCAGCGCTCATGAGACCTCACGGGATAAGTCCTACATCTTTCCTCGTTTATACAAGATATGAGGACGTTAAAAGGTTAGAGTGAAAATAGGAAATCTGACGCAGAGTCTTTAGACTCTAGAAAGATTTATCTTTTTCACACAAACCTTAGTCCGAATTCAATTACTCTCGTGATTTACGCATATGGGTTACGACTACCTTTTTGGACTTTAGAGTTTCTGGCCCCCTTATCCGCTATATACGCCTTACTATCACCTTCCTGTTCGTAGAGCCACGATTTCGCTATCCCTTCCTCTGACGATTCTTATTTCCAGTGTCAGACTTAAAACGGTCTATCCCTAGACCGTTTTAATCCGCTACCTCACGATAGTCAGGCTTGGGAATCGCT
>NZ_VMMT01000069.1:0-1314 GCF_013277355.1 Streptococcus sp. 1343 | reverse complement strand
TTACCATTTTTCACACCACGAAATTCTTACTCTACATAAGCTGATGTAGAGTAAGGATATTGTAAAGTATTTTTTACCTTAACTAAATCATTTTTGCCAATAATGACTTCTGACTGATTTGTATAATATTGACCATAAGTCGGTGAAACATCGGGAAGTGAAAAATTATTAGTTCCTGGATCCTCTTGTAATGTTTCACTTACCTCATACTCCTCGCCTGTACTTGAAATAACAGTCAACGCAGATACTGTCGGTAGCTGACTAGCTAATAAAGTACTAGCAATAATTGAAATACCGAATTTGCGATAAAATGTTTTCTTCATTTTTATAATTCATTCCTTTCGTTTCACTCAAGGCACAACACAGAATGAAAAAGTGTTGTGCTCTTTGTTTTATAATAACAGTGAGAAAGCCTATCACTACTACAAATCACGGGGAGGTGAATAAGTGAGTGGTACAGCCACTACCTCGCATTTTTATAGGTGTCATTCTTTCCATCAAGCACAAGAACTGTGACTAAGAGCACGTAAACTTATAATTGAATAAGCGACTCGTTTGTGAAAGGAAAGAATAGTCAAGGGATAGGCAGACTCAAATTTTATGAAGGGAGCCCCCTCATGTTAAAAATTATTTATATGGCATCGAAAAGCTATCATCGCTATCTGTCGCAGATTATTGGTTGCCATCTACCACGTACTTTTAAAACAGGATAGTTATAATCCAAGATTACAAGGTCTTACAGAAATAAGAAATTCAGATAAGACAATGTCTGTCCAAGATGCCGTTCGTTTTGCACAACAGCACGGATTCAAGGTGCTTTAATTTTAAAGGTTGGGTATCAAGACCTCTTTTTAGTGTGCCCAAAATTTAGAGAAGTAATCAATCAACTAACTTTTATTTTTTCAAACTTGCCCCTACAATTTTTAATGAATAATAAAAGCGAATATACTAGAGACTAATTCTATTCCATTATTCTTTAATCTGCCTTCCCAACATCAAGACCATTGGACTTCTTTTGTGATTGCACTCGAATCTCCAATTGTCTATTCTTCTGAATAAACTGTTGGTAAGGAATTGTATTACTAAACATAAAAACACCTAGCAATGCAAATGTAACTAATTTTTTAATTCCACGTTTTTTTCTCATGCAATGAAACCCCTTTCTTTTTCCTTGTTTTTATTCTAACAGATATATTTTATTTAGCCAAGTGTTTTTATTGCATTTTGAACTTTTTTTCTTATTATTACCATAAAGAATTATTTGTTTCTTTAACTTACTATTTTGAACTAAAAATTTTATAATGAAATTAAGCA
>NZ_VMMT01000068.1:0-704 GCF_013277355.1 Streptococcus sp. 1343 | reverse complement strand
TTTATAATGAAATTAAGCAAATAGGAAGGTTTATTATCTTTAATGAATACACTCGCAGAGAAATTCAGATTGAAAAGAAAAGAGTTGAGACTCTCCCAACAAACTCTTGCAGAAGGAATTTGTGAACAAAGCCAGATTAGTAAAATTGAGAGAGGGCATTTCATTCCCTCCGCAGACCTTTTGTTCAAACTCTCCCAACGACTCGAAGTGCCATTAGATTATTTTTTTAATGAACAAATTGAAATTAAATCTAACCTCTCTAATTTCAAGCAATTATCTGCTCGATTATTAGATGACAGAAATTATGACAATTTAGAATATCTTTATAGAATAGAGATTGAACGAAGTACTTTTCTAACACTAGAAGACCGAACTTACCTTGAATGGATTAAAGCTATTATTGACTTCTATCAATATGACAGTAAGTGTGAGGCTATTTCTTCATTGGAAAATATATTATTAAAAGTCTCTTCAAATACTCTGATTTATTTAAAGGCCTTGAATACTCTATCTAATTTCTATTCCTTAGTGGGTCGTGAACAAGAATATGAGGCAAACTACTCTCATTTGATGGAGTTATATCAGACAAAAAATTTTGAGCATCAAGAGTTTTTATTTGGCTACATCAGAGTTCGTTACAATTACGCTCACTACCTAGTATCAAAGGAAAAATATAATGAAGCCATCCAAGAAGCTCTTAAGAC
>NZ_VMMT01000067.1:0-23234 GCF_013277355.1 Streptococcus sp. 1343 | reverse complement strand
ACTTCGTCAGTCTTATCTCCAACCTCAAAACAGTGTTTTGAGCAACCTGCGGCTAGTTTCCTACTTTGCTCTTTGATTTTCATTGAGTATGAATTTAAAGATAATCAAAATGATAATGATGGTTGCCAAGATAGTTTTATCGTGATTGTAGCGGTTAAATCCATAAGCGATGACTACGTTACCAATACCGCCAGCTCCAACCGCACCAGCCATAGCTGTTTCCCCAACAAGGGAAATCAAGGTTACAGTCGTCACACGAATCAAATCTGGAAGACCTTCTAGTAAGCCTGATTTGCCTAGATTAAACTTTTTTACCTGAAAAACTTCTTTTTTCTAGTGATAAAATCAACCCTATCACACTCACTACCAAAAATACCCACCAACAAAGCCTGATATCTTGCAAAGCTAAGAAGGAAAATACAGACATCCCCAAAGGTAATGTTAGGGAAACAATCATACTCAAGAGATTATTACTTCGAGCTAATACATCCGCGCTCAAATTAGACAATAACAGAGTATCTAATTTAGGCATTGATTTCGACATCAAATACATGACAAAGGTTAAGCAGGCAACACCTACTAGAGGAGAAAAATCTAAAATATTAGCAGTAGCAAGCAAGACAAACAGACTTGCATTGAGCGATAGCAAACTTGAAAACGACCATTTACCAAAATAATCATTGGGGGTTAGGCTACCAAGAATAGCTCCTCCCAAGCTAACACATTCAATTAAAAATAGGGCTTGAGCATAGCTGAGATGATAGATAGTATGGTCTAATAAGTAAAAGTGATAAATACCTCCAACAGCTCCTCCAAAAGTATTCATTACCAAAATGACAAGGATCATTTTAAACAAAGATTTACTTTCTCTTTGCCTAAAGATATCATCCATGTCCGCATAGATTGCCTTAACTTGTTGAAGTAAACTAATCGACTCATTCTCTACCGTTACAGACAAATACGTCAATTCTCTTCTATTTTTGAACAACATAAGAGAAGATAGTAAAAAGAAGCCAGCATTCACAATTGCAACAAAAGAAAAATTTTGATTGCTGGTTGTGAGTAACCACACTCCTAAGGCTTGACCTCCTAGATTTGATAAATAGGAGACAAACTGAGTAAAGGAATAAGCTTCATAGAGCTTATCTTCCGAAATATTATGCTGGATAATCGGCATACGAAGGCCTGCTGTATAATCTGATAAAATATCCGAACAGATATTAACCATACAGATAACAGCAAACGTTACGAAGTTCTGATCATGAATCACACTAGCAATCAAAAGAAATAGGAGACTTTGCACACAACCAACCCAGATAATTGTCCCTGCTTTATTCCGAGTATGATCAGCCTTAATCCCAACATAAAAAGTAAATAGGAAAGGTAAAATCGTAATCATATTCGCCATAAATACAGCTATATTTTTAAAGGGTAGACTCGCAGCATAAACGATAAATACCAGATTATAAATATAAGCTCCACTTGAGCTCAAAAACCTCGATAAGGTCAGTATTCTAAATAAATGATGTCTTAAGAATAGTTTCATAACAGGCCTTTCTCCATATTTCAAAGAGTATTCTATTGAAGCCAGTATAACAAAAAAAGCGGGACTCCCCACTTTTTTGTAATATATTTTTTCTGAAAATAGGAACTCTAGCTCCTAGATACTGCTATTTATCACTCCATCTACAAATCCATTTATTTTTCATCAGTCGATGTAACGAGAATATATTACAAATCTTTATTTGAAAGCTGATTTGCAAAATAGTTTTCATAGTATCTTGCACCATCTACATACTCTAAATCTTGTAAGATTGTAATGCCTCTCTGGATTTTTTCAAGACCCTTATTTTTTACATTAAAAATAGTATCATAATACCCTTTAGCAATCATATAAATGATTTTAAGATAAGCTTGAGATTCTGGCAATTCTCGTTTTTCAATCTGAAAGATAAAATAATCTGCTTTTAATTTATCCTTTTCCTCTATCGCTTTAAAGAGTCCATTAATTAAAATGGTGTCAATACCAACTTTGTTACTAGGTAAAGAGCCTAATAAATCCGTCTTTTGCAACATCTCCCTAGAATATTTAAAATAGAGGGGCAGAGGAAACAAAGTAGAAATCGTTGAAAATAGTTCCAATTCATAATTTCCCCAGATATCAATAGTAAAAAAATAGTCATAGAGAAAAGTCAGTTCTTCATCCGTTGCCCTTATTTCTGAATCAAAAAACACAAGAAGGCTTTTGATACGAATCATTTGTAAAAGATAGCTTTTTTCACCACTTGATCTATACTTTTGAGTCGTCTCTTCATACAAGGAATGGAGAGAATCAATCCCTTCTCTGTCATATAAATCCCAGATATTTTCTTGAAAAGCCAAAACCTTTTTCTGAGAAAAACCACGTACCAAGTACATAAATTCATTCAAATCAGAATGGATGTTATCTAAGGCAGTAATCAATTTCATAGATGATAAGTCTGCTTCTCCACGCTCAAATTTGCTCAGCATGGAATAAGTAAACTCTCCTCCCGTCGCCTCCTGTAGGGATACATTCCGACTCTTTCTCAATTCTTTAAAAACTTCTCCCAGATTTTGCATATTGACTCCCCACAATGCTTAACTCTCTAACTCATAAAAGTGATGATTGATAGCAACCAGTACAGAAAATTTCAAGTCTTGACGATAACGACAACTCCTATGAATGATGTACAGATTGCCTAGCCCTTTTTTATTTATGGCTCAATTTCTTGGTCAAGAAGTCTCCCAAGAATTGGATTGTAAAGATAATCAAGATGATAATGATGGTTGCCAAGATGGTCACATCGTGATTGTAGCGATTAAATCCATAAGCGATGGCTACGTTACCGATACCACCAGCTCCAACCGCACCCGCCATAGCTGTTTCCCCAACAAGGGAAATCAAGGTCACAGTCGTCACACGGATCAAATCTGGAAGACCTTCTGATAGGTAAACACCCACGATGTCCCAGAAAGTCGCTCCGCTCGCTTGAGCCGCCTCAATGACACCACCATCCAATTCAGCCAAGACAACCTGCACTTGACGGGCAAAGAAGGCAAAGACCGCAAAAGATAGGGGTACGATAGCTGCATTTGGACCAATGCTTGTTCCTACGATTAGATGAGAGAAGGGTGACAAGACTGCCAAGAGAATGATGAAAGGAACCGCACGGAAAATAGAGGTAATCTTATCTAAAATCCAGAAGACGACCTTATTTTCCAAGACACCACCTGGCGCTGTCAAGACAAGGAAAAGACCTGCCACCAGTCCCAAGAGCCCTCCGATGATAAAGGAAAGAACTGTCATATAAAGGGTTAGGTAGATGGCTGTTCCCCAGCCTGCTTGACCAGCCCAGCCCATTTTATAGACATTTGGCAAATAGGTTTGAATCAATGATTCCATCTTACTGTCCTCCCTTCAATACTTTTAGCTGTACGCCTGCTTGACGAATGGCTTCTTGGGCACCTGCCAACGCTGCTTTTTCACCTGACAAGACCACAACTAATTCTCCAACAGGAGTACCATCGAGAATTTCGATATTTCCATAGAGGATATTAGCCGTTACTTGGTAATGCTTATACAATTCATTCAAAAGTGGCTCGTCTGTTGAAGCACCTGCGTACTTGAGCTGTACCAAAATGCTATTTTCAGACAAGTATTCCACGATTTCTTGCTTCTCGATTTTGACCATGGCTTCGTCAATACCTGTGGCTGTTGAGATAAAGTCTTGAGTCAAAGGTTGTTTAGGGTCTGAGAAGATTTCAAGGACACTACCCTCTTCAATCAAATGTCCGTCCTGCATAACTGCCACACGATTGGCAATGTCTTTGACAATCTGCATTTCATGCGTAATCAAGACAACAGTCAAGCCTAATTTTTGGTTCAAATCTTGCAACAAGGCCAAAATCTGCTTGGTTGTCTTAGGGTCAAGGGCAGACGTTGACTCATCTGAAATCAAGATTTTTGGATCATTGGCCAAGGCACGCGCAATGGCCACACGCTGTTTTTGCCCTCCAGATAATTGTGAAGGGTAGTTTTCAGCACGGTCTGCCAAGCCAACCAAGTCCAACAACTTAGCTACTTTAGCCTTCTTTTCTTCCTTGCTGAGTCCAGAGTGTTTAAGGGCAAAGGCTACATTCTCCTCTGCAGTCTTCTGGCTCATCAGGTTAAAATGCTGGAAAATCATCCCGATATCTTGACGTTTACGACGTAACTGCTCTGCCGTCAAGGCCACCTTGCCATCAAAAATCACATCATCGTCAATGGTAATTTTCCCTGCAGATGGCTTTTGCAAGAGATTAATCACCCGTACAAGGGTTGATTTCCCTGCTCCAGAATATCCAACAATTCCGTAAATATCCCCTTCTTGGATGTGAATGGTCACATCCTTGACCGCTGTGATGGTTCTCTTCTTTTGATGAAAAGTCACATCGATCTGATCTAACTTAATAATATCTCTACTCATAGCTTCTAATCAGCTCCTCTACTAATTCAATATGGGTGTAATAATCGGCGATTCGCACATTTTCATCTCCACCGTGGTCTCGGCTATTGGCATTTCCTAGACCAAAGGCCACCATTGGCACCTCTAGGGCATCAAAGACCGTATGCATGGGCCCTGTCCCAGCTGTAGTCGGCAAGACTGAAACGCCCTGTGGATAGAATTTCTTGGCCAACTCGATTACATTGAGAATGGCTGGCGCGCTCATATCGCTTCGATAGCTCATCTCTCCCAAGGTATAGTATAATTCTACCTTATCAAAGCCATTTTTGTCTAGCTGTTTCCGAATTTTTTCCAGAACATCATGCGGTTCTAAGCCCGGAACCAGACGAACCTCTAGCTTGGCACTGGCTTCTGCTGGCAAAATAGTCTTAACACCCTGACCTTGATAACCAGACTGGATTCCTTCTATATTAAGGGCCGGCTCGAAAAAGAAACGTTTTAGAAAGGCCATCCGCTCCTCCTGTAAGAGAGGCAACTCCAATCCATAAATCCGACTAACTTCCTCTGGGTTTCGTTGACCATAAGTTTCTAGCAAGGCCATTTCTCGTTCATTTGGTTCTTGAACTTCTTCGTACAAGCCTTCAACCAAGATACGGCCATCTGCAGCGCGAAGAGACTGTAAGGCTTGAAGGAGGTACCAGGGAGCTGATTCCACAACCCCACCATAACTAGAGTGAATGTCGACATCAGCGCTTTTTACCTTGGCATCAAAAGTCACAATCCCCTTATTTCCACCAGAAATTTCCAGCTGTTCCAAGGCATTTTTGGTCCCTTGTTCCCAGACCAACAAATCTGCGCCACGGAGTTTATCCGCATGTTTTTCCAGATACTTATCCAGATCTGTCGAAGCGGATTCCTCCGCTCCCTCCATGATAAAACTGATGTTGACAGGCAGGTCATCGTGGTGCTGCATGTATTTTCTCAAAGCACTCAAACGAGCTGTGATATGACCCTTATCATCGTCAACCCCACGCCCATACATGAAGCCATTGCGGACCGAAAGCGTAAAGGGATCCTCTGTCCAGACCTGATCCCCATCCGCTGGCACAGTGTCATAGTGGTTATAGAAAATCAAGGTCTTGGCATCTGGACGCGAACTCTTGAAATGCGCCATGACAAAGGGCGCTGTATAAGTCTCATCAATCTCCACTTCAGCCCCAACACGCTTAAAAATCTCACCCAAATAGTTTGCGACTTCCTTAAGTCCAACCTGCTGGGCAAAGACCGACTTCTTAGAAATCAAGGTACGCAAAACCTCAAAATAATGCTGGGCTACATGATCCTTTTCAAATTTTTCAATCTGTTCTTGTTCACTAGGAAAAACCATATTCTCTCTACCTTTCTATGAACTACTCTTCCTGACAATCCATGCTCTATACAAAAGCAAGAGGTGGAATTTTCTCTCCCACCTCCCTGTTTCTTATTACCAAACTGGTTGATCCAAACCGTCTGATGATTCTTCGATAACTTTTTTCACGTCATCTGTGTGGTAAGCTGCGATTACTTTCTTGATAGCATCAGCCTTAGGTGATGTTTCCCAATCTTTTTTCGCAACAATGATGTTGTACCATTGTTTTGAGTTTTCATCAGCTTGTTCTTTGAAAAGTGCTTTCTTGTAGTCCAATTTTGCTTCTGTAACGAAGGTATTGTTTACAACGGCAGCGTCAACTGATGACAATGAACGAGCTGTTTGGCTAGCATCCAATTCAGTGATTTTCAAGTTCTTTGGATTTTCTTTGATGTTAGCAACTGTTGCAAGAGCAGTTCCTGAAACGTCCAATTTAATCAAGCCAGCTGATTGAAGCAAGTAAAGCGCACGGCTTTCGTTTGTAGCATCGTTCGGTACAGCGATTTCTCCGTTTGCTGGGATGTCTTCTACTTTAGTGTACTTGTTGTCACTTCCATTCAAACCTGAGTAAAGGCGGATTGGAGAGATGTAAGTATCAGCAATCGCTACAAGGTCTTTCCCGTTTTCTTTGTTCCAGTTGTTCAAGAAGTTATAGTGTTGGAAAGCGTTCAAGTCTACTTCGCTATCAGCAGTTGCCTTGTTTGGTTGTGAGTAGTCTGTGAACTCTGTAAATTCCAAAGTGATTCCGTCTTTCTTAACCAATTCTTGAACTTTATCCCAACGAGCTTCTTCAGAACCGCTACGGTTGACAGTTGCGATTTTGATAGTTGTTGCATTGTCTGCTTTCTTTCCTGAGTTTCCGCAAGCTGCAAGAGCCAAACCTGCGACTGTAGCAAGGGCTGCTAGGCCAAGCCATTTTTTGATTTTCATGATTCTTTCTCCTTAAAAATAATACCGTACTAGTATCTCATACTTTGTTTTATTTCACAAATTGTTATTAGATAGTCAGATATATAGTTTAAAACTATATATCTAAGAACTGAGAAATCACCCATCTTATTCAGAATGGATGATTTCAAGAAATTATTTAATATCAGCCTCTGCTGGTAGGTAAGTGTCTCCGAAGAATTGTTTAGACAATTTTTCAAGCGTTCCGTCTTTGTAGAGTTCTTTGATGCGTTTGTCTACAAATGATTTCAACTCATCTTGACCTTGAGCAAGAAGTGGGTAAACGTACGGTTGTTGGTCACTTGGAAGTTCAATGACTTTCAAGTTATCCAAACCTTGGTTCTTGATCACTGTTTCAACACCGATTTTATCAAAAATCTTATAGTCAAATTGGCCATCGCTCAAACGTACCATGATTTGTTGGAAGTCTGCCTTAGTATAGTTAAGGATAGTTGGGTTATCCGGGTGTTCAGCGTTGTATGCTTCTAACTGCTTAGCTGATGTAGTGGCTTGAACGACTTCCGTCGATTTTCCACCGATATCAGCGAGAGACTTGATACTAGAGTCATCTTTCTTCACTACAAGGACATTAGGGTTTTGGGCAATTGGTGCGGCATAAAGGTATTTCTCCGCACGTTCTTTAGTGTAGCTAAGATTGTTGACAGCCATATTGTAACGGTCAGCGTCAAGACCTGCAAAGACACCTGACCATTCTGTCTTTTCAAACTTGACATCATATTTGTCAGAATCTTTAAAGATAGCGCGAACGACTTCAATCTCGTAACCAGTCAATTCGCCATTTTCTTCATAGATAAATGGTTTTGGCGAGCCATTGGTTGCAACGATGATTTCTTTCTTGCTAGCTGCTGCTCCTTCTTTCTTAGCACCACCTGAGCAAGCTGCTAAAACACCTGCAGCAATAAGCCCTAGAGCAGCAAGAGATGAGTATTTAACGATTTTTTTCATGTCATTTCCTCCAAAATAGAATACCTTATAATCTTAACAGAAAAAGAGCATTTACGCCATTATATGATATCTATCTCTGTGATAAGTTTTTTTTATGGCTGATTTATACTCAATGAAAATCAAAGAGCAAACTAGAAAGCTAGCCACAGGTTGCTCAAAACACTGTTTTGAGGTTGGAGATAAGACTGACGAAGTCAGTTACATATACCTACGGAAAGGCAAAGCTGACGTGGTTTGAAGAGATTTTCGGAGAGTATTAAAAGACCAAACGCAAGACGGCAATCAAGACCACTCCAAAGAGAACTGTTCCGACTAGATTGCGGTAGCGAAAGGCTACCCAAGCTGTTGGAAAGACGGCTAAGAAGTCCAGCCATTTGATTTGAGGCAAACTTCCAACCTTACCTGCCACTACGCTTGAAAGAATCAAGGCAAAAATAATAGAGACGGGCAAGAACTTCAAAAAACGCTCAACGATCGCAGGCAAGCCCTTATACTTGACCAAGATGAAGGGAATCATACGGGGAATCCAGGTCACAAGACCAGAGAAAATAACTGCTAATAAAAGATACTTACTGACCATCTAAAACCACCCCCATGCTACAACCAAGTAGCGTCGCAAACAGAACAGCTAGCGACTGAGACACCACTGTCAAGAGTAAAAAGAAGGACACCGCAACAACTGCTAGGATAATGAGCAGATTGCGGACAGGAATCCGTCTTTGCATAATCTGAAATTGCGAAGCAAAAATACCGATAAACATCCCAACTAGGGCAAAATCTAAACCAAAGATTTCTGGATTTGGTAACAGACCACCCAGAGCCGTTCCGGCAACTGTTCCCACAAACCAAGCCACATAGCTGTTAAGATTGTTTCCGTGCATCCACATAGGATTGACCTTGTCTGCATGGGCCAATTCGCCCATCAAAACACCATAAGTCTCATCCGTCAAGATACTAGACATACCGATATTGTGCCAGAGACTAGTATGACGAAAATAGGTCGACGCATGCAAACTCAACAAAAAGAGACGCAAATTGATCAAAAAAACCGTCATAGCAATGGCAGCCACAGGCGCTTGAACCGCAATCAGGGCCAACATGGCAAACTGGGCGCTCCCAGCATAAACAAAGAGGCTCATCAAGCCCATCTCAACAGGTGTCACATAGGGCGCACCGATAATCCCACAGGCAAGTCCGATACTGACATAACCAAGGGCCGTTGGCATGGCTGCCTGCGCTCCCTCCCAAAATCCTTTTTCTTTCATCTTTCTCCTCATATTGTCTTAATAGGTGGGCTGAAAAGACTCCAGCCACAGCATGGACTATTATAACACATTCAGGAAAGAGAAAAAAGTCTGTTGATTTTGACCATCATAAAAAGACTGGCAATCCAGTCTCAAACATATATTAAACAAATTCTCCGCTAAATACTTTCACGAATATTCAGAAGCATGACAAAGGCAACTAGAAGAAATAGCAATAAAACAAAGCTAACTGCCAGAGTTCCAAAGCTAGTAGCAATGGTTACCAAAGCTATTGTAAATAAGCTAGGTAAAACAACCGTAATAGCACCGATAGAAGATTGAACTGCTCCCATTGACTCCTCAGGTATTTGTTTAAAGACGAGTTCTTGCAATCTAGGAGAGAGAACACCTGCGAAAAAGGCATCCAAGGTACTAAAGATAAGAATCCAGTCAAAACGAACTGTGGCAAATCCTACTAGAAGAAGCAATTGGATGACAAGTGAGGCATAGAGAGCTGTTTTTATAGAAATCGTATTTTTCAGATAGCCACTTACAAGACTTCCGACAATCAGGGCTGACAGTTCAAAAGTGGATAGCAAGGCAAGAGATTGACCTGTTTGTAAATTCAAAAAGGGTTGATTCCTCAAAAACAGAGTAGAAACAGGAACTGTAACATTTATCACTGCTTGACTAATAGAAATAATAAACAAAACTAAGAGCACCTTATTCATATTCCATATCAATTTCGATGATTGGAGCAAATGCTGGCAAAAGGATTTTACAGAGAGTCCTTCTTGATAGCTAATCGTTTTTTCTACTTTCAAGAGGTCAGTTTTTATGAATAGGATACCTAAAAATGCGATTAAAAAGGTAAGAGCGTTCAGTAAGGAAATAAACTGGATGGATAGAATACCTAATAAGACTCCTCCTAAAATATTACTGATTGTTTTCACTAAACTAACAGTTGACTGTTTAAATCCAATAGCTTCTGCCAGATGGTCTTGTCCAATAATTCTAATGAAAATCGGAGTGAGCATGGCGCCTGAAAAATAACTCAATGTGTCAGACAAGAGGTTAATCAGACAAATAAAGGCTACTAGTACTAAGGAAAAGGACTGCCCTGAAAGCGATAAGGACACTATAGAGTAAAGCAAAAATTTTGCAAAACTAATAATTGTATATTTCAAGACACGATGATGTTGAAAATCCGCCAAAACTCCCAGAAAGATTTGTAGAACTTGGGGCAGGGTTTCTGAAATCGTGATAAGTAAAATCGCCAAAGGAGCAAAAGAGGCGTCTGCCACATAATTCAAAAAGGCCAGATAAAAAATCGTATCCCCAACCGTTGAAATCCACTGGTTGATGGTTAATTGCCTAAAATCTCTATTTTGAAGAAATACTTTCATTATAACTCCTTTTTAAGTTCAAATGGGAATCTTTCCCCAGAAATAGACCGCGATACTACTCACAACCAAAATTACAGCAACGGTAAAATTTGACCAATGCCATTGTAGACTATATGCAGTCCAATAGGCCAATAAATGGACTTGGTTACTCTAAACAAGATGGCAAATATGAGGCCACCACCCATATATACAAAAAAGTCTGTTAAAACCCAACCGTGATTACTAATGTGCAAGACCCCAAATAAAATAGCAGAACCAAGTACATCTAGTCCCCATTTCTTTCCTTTTTCCAGAGCTGTCATCACCAATCCCCGATAAATCATGTCTTCAAAAATGGGACCTGCTATAACAGGATAGAAAAAATACATCAAAAATGCTGTAGCTCCTGTAAAAGTAGGAACATCCAGTTGATAAGCAATTTCATTTTTGGTAGGAGGGAAAAGAAAAAAGGTGACGAAATTCCAAACAACAAAAGCAAGCAGAGCTAGGAAGGAATAGAAAAGATAGGATCCTTTAAACTTTCTACTCTTGATTTTCTGCCATTTGCCTGACTTAACCATAGCAAAAAAAGCAATAAAAACGACAAGAAAATGCAACATCATATCCGACAGATAATAACCAAAGTCAGATAGAACAAGAGCAAAGTCGCTAGATAAAACCAGACCACTAAGGTACTGATAAGCAAGGACGAGTAGAATCGCTATAAAAAAGTAGTATCTTGAAGTTATCTTTCCCATTTTATTTTCTCCTATACTATGAAATAAAGACAGCCCCTACCCAAGAAAAAGGCAAGGACTTTGAATATCAATAATGGCGACGATTAACAGTGGAAGAATCATGGTTAAAATATTTCTCCCAGAAATTAGTGATTGACCAAGACGTTCCTAAACCTCCCCAACTACCACCTGGGATAACGGCATTATACCCAAGTTCCCCTCCATAAACTGTCTCCAACTCAGCTTCTGTCAATTCCATTGTTTCTGCAAATTGTAAATTTAACATCTTTTACACTCCTTCAATTATCTTCATTTGTAAACCACTTCTGCGACCTAGGATTTGCTTCAAATGTTTTACAAGGACAGTATAACACGGAAATTGGCTTATTTTAGAAAATCGCATATTTGATATTTTTTCTTATAGAAATTTCAGATTTGCGATTTTGGTGAATTTGATTACTTCTCTGGTATAATAAAGTTATTACTAACAAGGAGGGATATAATGATGAAGAAAAGAAAAATACAACTGATACTCCTGCTTATTTCGGAGTGGGTTATTGTCATCCCGTTTTTAACTAATCGATAAACTCTTTGTATTGCTGCAAACGCAATTCAAAAAGGGCTGTCAATTGTGGATTTTCTAATACTTGCAGAGATTGGATAAAATTTTCAATCTCTTTTTGGTTGCTTCCCTTGGTTTGAAGAAAAATACTCATTTTCTTTAAAAATTGCCACGATACTTTCTCAAAAACATCGTACGGACGCAACATGCTCTCCAACTCGGCTTCGAAGATTGGGATGTATGAGAAAAGTTTTCGCTCCATGAGCTCTGATATAATATTCAGAAAGCCACTTTTCATATACAGTCTATTATGTACCAACTCTTTAAATTCTTTGGATTTTTCGAGTAAGGAGGTTGATAAAAAGATCAGATCTTGATTGCTCAAGAAGGGCATAGTATTGCAAAAGAGATAGAGTTCAAACCAGGTCCAAGACTCGATAGCATAGAGATAGGTGGTCAAAAACTCGCTATCCTCCTCTGCTAGTGGGTAGCTTTTATCTAGTGAGTGGATGGCATCTTTGATTACAATAGCATTCAAACGACGATAGGTCTCTGCCATCTGTTCTTGCTTGATTTTCTCCAATAGTTGCTCTAAGCCAGCGATATCTTGGTGGGCAAAGCGATCCACAACCTTTCGACCGATTCGCATATGTGGAGATTCTTGATAGTTGTTGAGCTTGTGCCCAAACTCATCAAAGGTCACATTTATACCTTGGATGGCTAGGATCAACTTATCTGCAGATAGCATAGACTGCCCTAGTTCGAACTTGGATAGCTGAGAAGCTGTTAGACCCTCACAAGCCACATCTGACTGCTTGAGCTTTCTAGCCAAGCGCAGTTCCTTGTAAAATTCCCCCAATTCCATTCTCTCAATCATCTTGCCACCTCCTAGCTTTTGCATATTATATCATTATTTTTATAGTTTTGTCAAAATATTCTGACATTTCAAAGGGTGAAAAAGCCAGCCTTAAGCTGACTCCATTTTATTCCATGGTATCAAAAGCGAGACTTGGTTTGGCATTGAGGTCCAAGCTTGCAAAGTTTTCTTTGTTCCACTCGCTGACGCTGGCATAGGCAATCATACCTGCATTGTCTCCGCAGAGGCGCAGAGGTGGGATGATAACCTTGACATCTGTGATTTCGGCCGCTAGGCGTTCTCTGAGGCCTTTATTGGCTGCTACCCCACCTGCCACGACAAGGGTTTTAACAGGGTATTTCTCCAAAGCCTTCTTAGTTTTTGCCATAAGAATATCCAAGACAGCTGCTTGGAAGGAAGCACACAAATCCTCTGTGGACAAGCTTTCTCCCTTTTGCTCGGCATTGTGGTGAAGATTGATAAAGGCCGATTTCAAACCTGAGAATGAAAACTCCAGATTATCCTCCTTAATCATGGCACGAGGAAAATCATAAATATCCTGTCCCTGATGAGCTAGCTCGTCAATCTCACGACCGGCAGGATAGGTCAAGCCCATGACACGGCCAACCTTATCATAGGCCTCCCCAACCGCGTCATCTCGCGTTTCTCCAACAATCTTGTAGTCCCCAGCCTCCGAAACATAAACCAACTCTGTGTGTCCACCGCTAACCAAAAGGGCTAGCAAGGGAAACTCCAAAGACTCCACACTCTGAGCGGCCATGAGGTGACCAGCCATGTGGTTAACAGGAATCAGCGGAAGTCCATGAGCCCAAGCAAAGGCCTTAGCAGCTGACAAACCGACTAGTAAGGCTCCGACCAAGCCCGGTCCATAGGTAACCGCCACAGCTGTCACGTCCTCTTCGGTAATCCCTGCTTCGGCTAACGCCTCCTCGATACAGGCTGTAATGACCTCTACATGGTGACGACTGGCTACTTCCGGCACTACGCCTCCAAAACGTTTGTGACTCTCAATTTGACTAGCAATGACATTGGACAAGAGCTCATCGTCGTTTTTCAAGACGGCGACACTGGTCTCATCACAGGATGTCTCAAATGCTAAAATATATCTATCCTTCATCTATTTCTCTCTTCATGATAATGGCGTCCTCGACTGGGGCATGGTAGTAGGCCTTTCGCTCAGCGATGACTGCCATCTTTTCTTTCTTGTAAAATGCTTGCGCTCGTTGATTTGACTTTCTGACTTCGAGGAAAATCTCCTTATCTGTCGGCAACTGAGCAAACAAGGCTGACGCAATTCCCTGACCCTGATAGGCTCCTTTGACAGCGATTTGCAAGACTTCTGCCTCAAAGATATTTTCCTGCACAGCTAGAAATCCAATCACTTCTGCCCCATCATAAGCCAGAGCATACCAAGTCTGATCTTGAGCCAGGTCTGCTTGGATTTGCTCCAGTGCCCAAGGACTGACTGAGTAAACAGCTACCATGACAGCGTAGATGGCTTGAGCCAAGTCAGGCTGTTGTTGGATTCGTTTGATTTCTATCATAGGCGTTTAATGTAAGACTCGCCAGACTCGGTGTGATTCTTGAGCCAGTTTTCCTCAGCCTCGACACGCTTGAGGTAGTTAGGCACAAAGTCGTGTAAGGAGTCTGCTTCCTTGTCCCAGGCCAAAAGAGCAAGATTGGCTGCATTAGGCAGGGTTTCTTTGAAATTAGTCCTTGGCAAGTGTTCTTGAATCTGCTCCACAAAGGTGCCAACTTCTCCGACAAAGGTTACCTGGCTAGCACCCTTGATTAGCTCAATCACTCGCTCAAAGGGCAGGTGTGCTTCTGGCATGACAGGTTTGGCATTTTCATAAAATCCTGCGTAAACATTGTTGCGACGCGCATCCATCAAGGGGACAAACAAACCTTCTTGTTGGTAGGGCACCAGAGCCAAGAGACTCGACATACCAACCAACTCGATGTTCAGGGTATGAGCTAAGGTCTTGGCAGTTGCTACCGCAATTCGCAAGCCTGTGTAGCTACCTGGCCCTTCCGCCACCACGATTCGGTCCAAATCCTTGGGCGTCCAATCCAAACTTGCCATCAAAAAATCGATGGCAGGCATAAGGGTAATACTGTGATTTTTCTTAATATTAATCGTCGTCTCGGCAAGAACCTGCTTGTCCTCTAAAATAGCCAGAGAAAGAGCCTTGCTAGACGTATCAAAAGCTAATACTTTCATAACACATTCCTATCTTTTTGTCTGCTTACTATTATACTACAAAAGCTGGCACATGGGAATTTTCTTTATCCTCAAACAAGAGTGCCCTCACTTAACTAAAAATAATTTAAAAAAATGTTCACTTTTCCTTTTCTTTTACGAATATAAAAGTGAACAAGAAAAAAGGAGGAAAGTTCAATGACAAATTTTGACGTTCTTGACAATCAATTTTTATCCTTATCTGAAAATGAATTATCAGATATTGATGGCGGTCTCGCTCCCTTGGTTATCTTTGGAGTAGCAGTATCTTGGAAAGCTATTGCAGGTGGAACAGCACTTATAGGTTCTGGTTTGGCAGCTGGTTATTTTTTAGGAGGAGATTAATATGATGAAAGATTTGAACAACTATTGTGAAATTTCTACTAAGGAATTGCAAGAAATAAAGGGTGGCTTTGGTGTAGGTGTTGGTATCGCTTTATTTATGGCAGGTTATACCATTGGAAAAGACCTTCGTAAAAAGTTTGGTAAGTCATGCTAGATAAGAAACACATTTTTAGAAGGATAAATTTTATTGTCTTCATCTCTTACAGTTTGCTCAGCATTCTCAATGATTTAAACATGACTACTATCCCTTTACCAATTGATCTATCTGTTTGTATTGTTTTATTTTTATGCTTCAACTCTATTTTTGAGCAGAACAATGACTCCCATAAAAATAATAAGCTCTGAAAATTCCATTGTCATGTCATTTTAGAAAAATGCAAAGACCACCTCATCTTGATAGATGGGGTGGAATTTTCGTGTCATAAATTTACTATCTTTTGCCACCAAACAAAAAGCCCCAGCATAAGCGGGGCATCTAAGCATTTAATCCAAAGTAAAATACAAACCAAACGACATAGGTTACAAGGAGGAGAAAAAGCGAGTAGAGAGTCACAAAGGTAATTTTCCACAAGAACTTGGTTTGTCGTCGTTCCAGTTTGGTAAATAGAAGATTACCCGCATAAACGCAAGCAACAAAAACAATAAAAGCTACCAAGCGAGCTCCGATAGCAAAAGCAAATAAGTTATACATAGAGCAACCTCCTTAGTTTAAATTTATCTTAATAAGTAAAGTGAAATATTGCATATGCATCTAATTTCAGTGGCATAAACACATCTACAAGTGCCTATAAACAGAAACCTTAAAAGATAAGTTAAAACTTATAAAATAAGATTCTGTTCATAGACACCAATACTCATATCAACACTTTTACGTAACAACTCATATTTTACAAAAACTTGGTCTTATACGAATCTAGAAAATAGAGCCACAGCTGCTCTTGCATATGCTCCTTTAGTTGTATTCCAAGCATTATTTGCTACAATAGGAGATAATCTTATTAGGAATGCGGCATTGCAACTTCTATTATCTGCTAAAAATCCCTTAAAACACTTATCATGATAGAAACAAGCCATATCTAAATCATCAATAGCTGGAATAGAATATCCATTATTTCCATAACCACAATAATTACCATAAGAGCCTATAGGAAAAAGAGAGCGATCCATTCTAGCCAAATCAGTTGACTCTCCGTTAGTCTCTATATCCGTTACGATTTCGTTTAAAACACGCCCTACCTCCAAAGCTTCATTATCTAAACCAAGCTCCTCTGCTTTATCTAATCTAACTACAGGGAAACCATGTTCATTCAATTCGGTAACTTTATCCAATTCAGAAGTATCTATAAAGTTAAACATAATATCAATAGCACTAAACAATATAGTTTCCGAATTATTTCCTTTCCAGCTTAGACTATTTCTTTCTATATATTATAGCACATACTTTTTGGAATTGCAAGCGTTTACCAAGGAAATCGTCCCATGACTTTCTCGTTTCCGTCTTTTACTAATTTTTCATTTTGTGGTATAATTGAAATAATTGTAACGAATCAAGGTCAATCTAGACACAAAATGGAATGAGATCAAGCAAATCTATGCTAAAAGTTTGGAATAAGCTGACCTGTAAAATAGAAAGGAACTATATGATTTACAAAGTTTTTTATCAAGAAACAAAAGAACGTAGCCCACGACGTGAAACAACACGCGCACTTTACCTAGACATCGATGCCAGCTCAGAACTTGAGGGCCGTATCGCTGCTCGCCAACTTGTCGAAGAAAATCGCCCAGAGTACAATATCGAGTATATCGAACTCTTGTCTGACAAATTGCTAGATTACGAAAAAGAAACTGGCGCCTTCGAAATTACGGAGTTCTAATATGGCCTATACTCTTAAACCTGAAGAAGTCGGCGTTTTTGCCATCGGTGGTCTGGGAGAAATCGGGAAAAACACATATGGGATTGAATACCAAGATGAGATTATTATCGTCGATGCTGGGATTAAATTCCCAGAAGATGACTTGCTTGGTATCGACTATGTCATTCCTGACTACTCTTACATCGTGGACAATATCGACCGCGTCAAGGCTGTTTTGATTACCCACGGACACGAGGACCACATCGGTGGGATTCCATTCCTGCTCAAGCAAGCAAATGTCCCTATCTATGCTGGGCCACTTGCCTTGGCCTTGATCCGTGGGAAACTCGAAGAACACGGCCTTCTGCGCAACGCCAAACTTTACGAAATCAACCATAATACTGAGTTGACCTTTAAAAATCTCAAGGCAACTTTCTTTAGAACGACTCACTCCATTCCAGAGCCTTTGGGAATTGTCATTCATACTCCTCAAGGAAAAATCGTTTGTACGGGTGACTTCAAGTTCGACTTTACTCCAGTTGGAGAACCTGCAGACTTGCATCGTATGGCTGCCCTTGGTGAAGAAGGCGTGCTTTGTCTTCTGTCTGACTCAACAAATGCGGAAGTGCCAACCTTTACCAACTCTGAAAAAGTCGTTGGTCAGTCCATCATGAAGATTATCCAAGGCATTGAAGGACGTATCATCTTTGCATCCTTTGCCTCAAATATCTTTCGTCTCCAACAAGCAACAGAAGCCGCTGTTAAGACTGGACGTAAGATTGCGGTCTTTGGTCGTTCTATGGAAAAAGCCATTGTCAACGGAATTGAGCTTGGCTACATCAAAGCTCCTAAGGGAACCTTTATCGAGCCAAATGAAATCAAAGATTACCCTGCAGGCGAAGTTCTCATCCTCTGTACAGGTAGTCAGGGTGAGCCGATGGCAGCCCTCTCTCGTATCGCCAACGGAACCCACCGTCAGGTGCAACTCCAACCCGGTGATACCGTTATCTTCTCTTCAAGCCCAATCCCTGGAAATACGACTAGCGTCAACAAGCTGATTAACATCATTTCTGAAGCTGGTGTCGAAGTTATCCACGGTAAAGTGAACAATATCCATACATCTGGACACGGTGGCCAGCAAGAGCAAAAACTCATGCTCCGCTTGATTAAGCCAAAATACTTCATGCCTGTCCACGGTGAATACCGCATGCAAAAAGTCCATGCTGGACTAGCAGTGGATACTGGTGTTGAGAAGGACAATATCTTTATCATGAGTAATGGTGATGTGCTTGCCCTTACTGCTGACTCAGCTCGTATTGCAGGTCATTTCAACGCCCAAGACATCTATGTCGATGGAAATCGTATCGGTGAAATCGGCGCAGCTGTCCTCAAAGACCGTCGTGATCTATCTGAAGACGGTGTCGTTTTAGCAGTCGCAACTGTTGACTTCAAGTCGCAGATGATTCTATCTGGTCCAGACATCCTCAGCCGAGGCTTTGTCTACATGAGAGAGTCTGGCGACCTGATTCGCCAAAGCCAGCGTATCCTCTTCAATGCCATTCGTATCGCACTGAAAAACAAGGATGCTAGCGTGCAATCTGTCAATGGTGCCATTGTCAACGCTATTCGCCCCTTCCTCTATGAAAATACCGAACGTGAACCGATTATCATCCCGATGATCCTCACACCAGATGAAGAATAATACTCTTCGAAAATCTCTTCAAACCACGTCAGCTTCGCCTTGCCGTATATATGGTTACTGACTTCGTCAGTTCTATCCACAACCTCAAAGCAGTGCTTTGAGCAACCTACGGCTAGCTTCCTAGTTTGCTCTTTGATTTTCATTGAGTACAAGTCAACAAAACAGCCCCGTCTTCGGAGCTGTTTTTCTCTATGCTTTCTTTTGAGATTAAAACTCAATGAAAATCAGACCAGAAGGCTAGGAAAATGCATAACTTGAGTTAGCTCCCATAGTTCGAGGAACTATGGGAGGCTGGATATGAATCAAAGCCAAGCTTTGAACTCATTCGTAAGAAGCCGACGACGTATTATTTTGATTTTTGAAGAGTTTTAGAAATACTACGATTTTTACCTTCAAGATACACCATCAAAATAGAAATGTCTGCCGGGTTTACTCCCGAAATACGGCTGGCTTGGCCGATGGTTTCTGGATTGATGAGTTTGAACTTCTGACGGGCTTCAGTTGCGATAGAATCAATATCATCCCAATCAATATTGGCTGGAATGCGTTTTTCTTCCATCCGTTTCATCTTAGCAACCTGGTCCATGGCTTTGGAAATATAGCCTTCGTACTTGATTTCTGTTTCAATCAATTCGATAATCTTGTCATCCAAGTCCTCTGCAGCTGGTCCGATGAAGGCCACCACATCTTGATAAGAAACTTCTGGACGGCGAAGGAATTCCTTGGCTGTCACTGCATCTGTCAACGGCTTGAAGCCCATCTCCTCAACCTTGGCATTAGTTTCCTTGACTGGCTTGAGTTTGATGCTGTCTAAGCGTTTCATCTCATTGTCAAATTGATTTTTCTTGATTTCAAAACGAGCCCAGCGTTCATCATCCACAAGACCAATCTCACGTCCCATCTCAGTCAAACGCATATCAGCATTATCATGACGGAGAATGAGGCGGTATTCAGCACGACTGGTCAATAGACGGTAGGGTTCAATGGTTCCCTTGGTCACCAAGTCATCAATCATCACTCCGATATAACCGTCACTGCGCTTCAAAATCAACTCAGGTTTACCTTGGATTTTCAGAGCCGCATTGATCCCAGCGATAATCCCTTGGCCTGCTGCCTCTTCATAACCTGACGTTCCATTAGTCTGACCAGCAGTGAAAAGTCCGGAGATTTTCTTGGTTTCCAGAGTCGCACGCAACTGGTGTGGCAAGACCATATCGTACTCGATGGCATAACCTGTTCGCATCATCTCTGCATTTTCCAAACCTTTGATAGAATGAACCAGCTCACGTTGGACATCCTCAGGCAGACTGGTTGAAAGTCCTTGGACATAGACTTCCTCTGTATTGCGCCCTTCTGGCTCTAGGAAAAGTTGGTGGCGTTCCTTATCCGCAAAGCGCACAATCTTGTCTTCAATCGACGGACAGTAACGAGGTCCCACTCCCTTGACCACACCTGTAAACATAGGCGCACGGTGGAGGTTGTTTTGGATAATCTCATGACTGGTACCATTGGTGTAGGTCAACCAGCATGGCACTTGATCCTTGACATAGTCCTCATCACGTGAAGTGTATGAGAAGTGATTAGGCGCTTCGTCCCCTGGCTGAATCTCGGTCACATCGTAGTTGATAGAAGAAGCCTTGACACGTGGAGGTGTTCCTGTCTTGAAACGACCAATTTCGAGTCCTAATTCCTTAAGATTGTCAGCAAGGTTAATAGAAGCCAAGCTGTGGTTAGGACCTGATGAATACTTGAGGTCTCCAATGATAATTTCCCCACGGAGGGCCGTTCCTGTCGTCACGATAACAGCCTTGGCAGCATACTCTTGGTGGGTAGCTGTACGGACACCGACAACCTTACCATCTTCAACCAAAATCTCATCAATCATGGTCTGACGAAGGGTCAAATTTTCTTGATTTTCAACCGTCTTGCGCATTTCCTTAGAGTAAAGTTCCTTATCAGCCTGCGCACGAAGGGCACGGACAGCTGGCCCCTTCCCTGTGTTAAGCATCTTCATCTGGATGTAAGTCTTGTCAATGGTCTTGGCCATCTCGCCACCGAGGGCATCGACTTCACGCACGACAATCCCCTTGGCAGAACCACCGATAGAGGGGTTACAAGGCATGAAAGCCAGCATTTCAATGTTGATAGTCGCAAGCAAAACCTTACAACCCATACGGCTGGCAGCCAGGGAAGCCTCAACCCCAGCGTGTCCCGCACCAATTACAATAATATCGTATTCTTCAGTAAAGTTATAAATCATATTTCTCTCCTATTTCTCAAGATGAATGTGTCTTAGTTGGCCGTCCCAATCTGGTAAGGCTGTTTTTAAAAAGGCTGGGACTAGTTGGAAATCCTGGAGCTGGTCCAAGTCAATCCATTCACAAGGCTGCCTCTTCTCATCTTCCTGCATGGTCAATGGGGCATCTTCAAGCAAATCCACCAGATAGTGAAATTCGATGTTGTGATAGGAAACACCGTCCTGTTCAAAACGATTTTCAACCACGAAAGCTAGTTGCCCAGCTTGAGCTTTGACCCCCAGTTCTTCCCTCACTTCACGGACTACCGCATCTTCCGTGCTTTCATTGACTTGGATAGCACCGCCGATAGTATAATACTTGCCCTTGTCTTTAGTAACTAGAAGCTTGCGATTTTGAAGAATCAAAGCTGTCGCCCGAACACCAAAAACCGTATTGTCTACTTTTGTCCGAAAGTCTTGTTGAGTCATTCTTGTCCTTTCCCTTAAACGACACAAAAACAGTCAAAACTACAAAGAAGTGCAGGACAAAAAAGCCTGCAACATCCATGAGCTTTGACCATCATTTCTATTGCTGTTATTATTGTAGCAAATTGAGAAAATTTGTCAATCTAAATGTACTGACAAACTTGTCCATCGCGGTAAGCATTGTCAATCAAACCACCACCTAGACACTCTTCGCCATCGTAAAAGACAACTGCCTGTCCTGGTGTAATCGCGCGTTGTGGTTCCGCAAAGATGACCTCTGCCTTGTCTCCTTTGACATGGACGGTCACCTTAGAGTCAGGCTGACGGTAACGGAATTTAGCCGTACATTCTAGCGTAAACTCTTCTGGCATTTCACGAGTAAAGTGGACTTGACTGGCTTCTAGGCTAGTTGACATGAGCGAATCATGGTAGAATCCTTGTCCTACATAGAGAATATTCTTGCTTAGATCTTTTCCGACAACGAACCAAGGGGCATTGTCACCGCCGTGTTGCCCACCGATACCGAGTCCGCCACGCTGACCGATTGTATAGTACATAAGACCTGCATGCTCGCCCATATCGCGACCATCCACAGTCATCATGCGACCAGGCTGAGCTGGCAGGTAGTTGCTGAGGAAGTTTTTAAAGTTCTTTTCTCCGATAAAGCAAATCCCTGTCGAGTCTTTCTTCTTAGCAGTCGAAAGGCCTGCTTCTTCTGCTAGTTTTCGAACTTCAGGCTTTTCCAAATGTCCTAGTGGGAACATGGTTTTTTGAAGTTGTTCTTGCGAAAGTTGGCTGAGGAAATAGGTCTGGTCCTTGCCATTGTCCACGCCACGAAGCATGTGAACAGTGCCGTCCTCATCACGCGCCACTCGAGCATAATGCCCAGTCGCTACATAGTCTGCCCCCAAGGTCATGGCATAGTCCAAAAAGGCCTTGAACTTGATTTCCTTGTTGCACATAACGTCCGGATTTGGCGTGCGCCCTGCACGGTATTCCGCTAGGAAATACTCAAAAACGCGGTCCCAGTACTCTTTTTCAAAATTGACAGAGTAGTAAGGAATACCAATCTGGTCTGCCACCGCAGCCACATCCTTATAATCTTCGGTCGCCGTACAGACGCCGTTTTCATCTGTGTCATCCCAGTTCTTCATGAAGATACCGATCACATCGTAGCCCTGCTCCTTGAGCAAAAGAGCCGTCACCGACGAATCAACACCACCACTCATCCCCACAACAACACGTGTTTTAGAGTTATCACTCATGGTAAGTCTCCCATCTATTCGTTTATTTATACCCCTCAAAATTCTATTTACTATGACTTTCAATAGAATTTCTTCGAGTATAGTCTTTTCGTTTGCTTTTAGGACTAGGCAACGAGTCGCAGGCATAACTTGAGTTCGCTCAATTAGTCTGGGAGACTGATTGAGGTTATAAATCAGACAAGCTCAGCTTGAATCTCATTTCGAGTTAACGACGTAATAAAAGATAAACGAAATGACTAGTTCACGATTGAAGGTCGTGTGTGCTTTAACGATTGAAGGTCGCTTGAGCAGTATTCATTATAACATGCTTGGTTAGAGAAGACAAGGAAAGGAGCCAATCTTGACTCCTTTATTGAAGAAATTGTTTTAACCTTGTCCTTTCTTTTCTAAGCCGAAAATGAAATGGTAATCGATAAAGATGCCCATGATTGAATAGGCACATAAAATATCCTATACTTACCTTCCATTATTCCGTGATTGAATGTATTTATACTGGACTAAAATCAAAAAAC
>NZ_VMMT01000066.1:0-7845 GCF_013277355.1 Streptococcus sp. 1343 | reverse complement strand
AAAACTAAATGACTATAAAAAGAAATGCCACGCTATGAAGGCTCAAGCGATTGTCACAAGTCAAGGGAGAATTGTTTCTTTGGATATCGCTGTGAACTATTGTCATGATATGAAGTTGTTCAAAACGAGTCGCAGAAATATCGGACAAGCTGGTAAAATCTTGGCTGACAGTGGTTATCAAGGAATCATGAAGCTATATCCTCAAGCACAAACTCCACGTAAATCCAGCAAACTCAAGCCGCTAACAGCTGAAGAGAAAGCCTGTAACCATGCGCTATCTAAGGAGAGAATCAAGGTTGAGAGTATTTTTGACAAAGTATAGTAGATTGAAACTAGAATAGTACACCTCTACTTCTAAAACATTGTTAGAAATCGATTTGACTGTCTTGATTGATTTGTCCCGTTCTTATTTCATTTCACTATGAAAACGTTTAAAATAGTTTTCAACAACCTATCGAAATCATCGTAAACGCTTCGGATTACGAATGAATTTGATTGCTGGCATTATCAATCATGAACTAGGATTCTAGTTTTGCAGGAAGTCTAATATTGTTATAAAATGATTTGAATTCCAAAATCACATTGTTCCGTCCGTATTTTATTTTACTGTATGTCTTCCTAAGCTCCAAAGTTTCTGCGTCAAATTTCCTATTTTCACTGTAGTCTTTGACATTTCGAACGACAATTTGAATCATATATTCAAAAAAATGAAAAATTTGTGCCAACAAGCCTAAATATTCTGAAAATTTGTTTGATTTTTAATGGATAATGTGATATAATGGTTGTCAATCTATAATTCACATAAACAGAGGAGTAGAAAATGAAAAAAAATCGTGTATTTGCTACAGCAGGTCTTGTTTTATTAGCAGCAGGTGTACTTGCAGCATGCAGTTCTTCAAAATCATCTGATTCATCAGCCCCTAAAGCTTATGGCTATGTTTATACAGCAGACCCAGAAACCTTGGACTACCTGATTTCAAGTAAAAATAGTACAACAGTAGTGACTTCAAATGGGATTGATGGTTTATTCACTAACGATAATTACGGTAATCTTGCTCCTGCAGTTGCAGAGGATTGGGAAGTCTCTAAGGATGGTTTGACCTACACTTATAAGATTCGTAAAGGGGTTAAATGGTTTACCTCTGATGGAGAAGAATATGCAGAGGTGACGGCTAAAGATTTCGTGAACGGCTTAAAACACGCAGCAGATAAAAAATCAGAAGCTATGTATCTAGCTGAAAACTCGGTTAAAGGCTTGGCAGATTATCTATCAGGAACTTCAACAGATTTTTCAACAGTTGGTGTCAAGGCGGTTGATGATTATACGTTACAATACACTTTGAACCAGCCTGAACCGTTCTGGAACTCTAAGTTGACCTATTCTATTTTCTGGCCTCTGAATGAAGAATTCGAAACATCAAAAGGAAGCGATTTTGCTAAACCAACAGATCCGACATCCTTGCTTTATAATGGTCCATTCTTGTTGAAAGGGTTGACTGCAAAATCTTCTGTAGAGTTTGTAAAAAATGAGCAATATTGGGATAAAGAAAATGTCCACCTAGATACTATCAATCTAGCTTACTATGATGGCTCAGATCAGGAGTCGCTAGAGCGTAACTTCACTAGTGGAGCTTATAGTTATGCCCGTCTTTTCCCTACCAGCTCCAACTATTCTAAGATTGCAGAAAAATACAAGGACAATATCTATTACACACAACCAGGCTCTGGGATTGCTGGTCTGGGTGTGAATGTTGATCGCCAAAGTTACAACTATACTTCTAAAACTACAGATTCAGAGAAAGCAGCTACTAAGAAGGCATTGCTTAACAAAGATTTCCGTCAAGCCTTGAATTTTGCTCTTGATCGCTCAGCTTACTCAGCTCAAATCAATGGTAAAGATGGAGCAGCTTTAGCAGTTCGTAATCTATTTGTAAAACCAGACTTTGTTTCAGTTGGTGAGAAGACCTTTGGTGATTTAGTCGCTGCTCAACTTCCTGCTTATGGAGATGAGTGGAAAGGTGTGAATTTAGCTGATGGGCAGGATGGTTTATTCAATGCTGACAAGGCCAAGGCAGAGTTTGCGAAAGCTAAGAAAGCTTTAGAAGCAGATGGCGTTCAGTTTCCTATTCATCTGGATGTTCCAGTAGACCAAGCATCAAAAGGCTACATCGCCCGTATTCAGTCCTTTAAACAATCTGTAGAAACAGTTCTTGGTGTTGAAAATGTCGTTGTCGATATTCAACAAATGACAAGTGATGAATTCCTTAATATTACTTACTATGCTGCCAATGCTTCATCTGAGGATTGGGATGTATCGGGAGGAGTTACATGGGGACCAGACTATCAAGACCCATCTACTTACTTGGATATTTTAAAAACAACTAGCAGTGAAACTACAAAAACATATTTAGGATTTGATAATCCAAATAGCCCTTCAGTAGTTCAAGTTGGTTTGAAAGAATACGATAAATTGGTTGATGAAGCTGCCAAAGAGACAAGCGACTTGAATGTCCGTTATGAAAAATATGCAGCGGCTCAAGCATGGTTGACTGATAGTTCTCTCTTTATTCCTGCTATGGCTTCTTCTGGTGCAGCACCGGTGCTTTCACGAGTTGTTCCATTTACTGGAGCTTCTGCGCAAACAGGCTCTAAGGGGTCAGATGTTTACTTCAAATATTTGAAATTGCAAGATAAAGCGGTGACTAAGAAAGAGTATGAAAAAGCTCGTGAAAAATGGTTGAAAGAAAAAGCTGAATCAAATGAGAAAGCTCAAAAAGAATTGGCAAGTCATGTGAAGTAAATAATTTCTAATAGAACTTTCTCTCCATGAGGAGAAGGTTCTTTTGGGATTTTTAAAGGAAATAATATGAAAAAATATATTTTTATGCGTGTTTTGCGGTCATTGGTTTCGATTTTCTTAGTGACGACTTTGACCTACACGATTATCTATACCTTGGTTCCTCGAAAATTGATTTTCAAGCAGGATCCTAACTATAATAAAATTGCGACAACGGCTGATAAACGTGATAACTATGAAAATACTGTGTTTGAGCGTATGGGCTACATTGAGTATTACGATACTAAAGAGTTGCAAGAAAAGGCAAGTAGCATGGATTCTTCTGTAACAGTAGAAGCAAATGCGACCAATAAAGCTATTTATGAAAAGTACATCAATCAATTAGGTCATGGTTGGACTTTGGGAGAATTTACTGAAAGTGGTCAATTCTATGCTAGTCGTGAAATCCCCATTTTTGAACGTGTTTTTCACTTCTATGCTAACTTGATTGACATTGACCATACAAATAAAATCCAAGATCCTGAAAATCCAGACTTGAAACGTTACCTTCGTTTCGAAAATGATCCAGCTATCGGATGGTCATTGGTCGGTTCAGGAACTAAACATAAATATCTCTTGTACTTTAACAGTCAGTTCCCATTTGTGCATCAAAATTTTGTGAACATCAATTTAGGTGACTCTTATCCAACCTATGCTAATACACCAGTTCTTCAGGTTATTACTCAAGGTCAAGGACAAACCAAAACTGCCCAAGTTCAGTTCCCAACAGGTAAGAAAACGTCTTCTGTAAATATTTACTCAAGAACCTACAAGTCACCTAGTCAGGCTGACTCTCGTGAAGTAGCTAGCTATGGGAAAGATGATCCTTATACAGCGACTGAAAGTAATTACCAATATCCATCTATGATTGTCAGCTCTGCTATTACTGGTTTGATTGGTTTGGTGATTTCTTATGCGATTGCAGTGCCACTTGGTTCAGCCATGGCTCGTTTCAAGAACACTTGGATTGATAGCTTCTCAACAGGGGCTTTGACCTTCTTGCTTGCTCTTCCAACCATTGCCTTGGTTTACATCGTTCGATTGATTGGATCATCTATTGGTCTTCCAGATTCGTTCCCTATCTTGGGAGCTGGAGATTGGCGTTCTTACGTTTTACCAGCAGTCATCCTTGGTTTGTTGGGTGCTCCTGGTACAGCTATTTGGATTCGTCGTTACATGATTGACTTGCAATCTCAAGACTTTGTTCGTTTCGCTCGTGCAAAAGGTTTGTCTGAAAAAGAAATTTCAAACAAACACATCTTTAAAAATGCCATGGTTCCGCTGGTTTCAGGAATTCCTGGTGCTATTATTGGGGTTATCGGTGGTGCAACCCTTACTGAAACAGTCTTCGCCTTCCCAGGTATGGGTAAAATGTTGATTGACTCTGTAAAAGCATCTAATAACTCTATGGTCGTTGGTCTTGTCTTCATCTTTACATGTATTTCTATCTTCTCACGTCTTTTGGGAGATATTTGGATGACTATTATTGACCCACGTATTAAATTGACTGAGAAAGGAGGCAAATAATGTCTACAATCGATAAAGAAAAATTTCAGTTTATAAAACGTGACGATTTTGCCTCTGAAACTATTGATGCGCCAGCATATTCTTACTGGAAATCAGTGTTTAGACAATTTATGAAGAAAAAATCAACTGTAGTCATGTTGGGAATCTTGGTAGCCATCATTTTGATGAGTTTCATCTACCCAATGTTTTCTAAGTTTGATTTCAATGATGTCAGCAAGGTAAACGACTTTAGTGCTCGTTATATCAAGCCAAATGCTGAGCATTGGTTCGGTACAGACAGTAACGGTAAATCACTCTTTGACGGTGTCTGGTTTGGAGCTCGTAACTCTATCCTTATTTCTGTGATTGCGACAGTGATTAACTTGGTTATCGGTGTTTTTGTCGGTGGTATTTGGGGAATTTCAAAATCAGTTGACCGTGTCATGATGGAAGTTTATAACGTCATCTCAAACATCCCATCTCTTTTGATTGTCATTGTCTTGACTTACTCAATCGGAGCTGGATTCTGGAATCTGATTTTTGCTATGAGTGTGACGACATGGATTGGGATTGCCTTCATGATCCGTGTGCAAATCTTGCGTTATCGTGATTTGGAATACAACTTGGCGTCACGTACTTTGGGAACACCAACCTTGAAGATTGTTGCCAAAAACATTATGCCACAATTGGTATCTGTTATTGTGACAACGATGACTCAAATGCTTCCAAGCTTTATCTCATACGAAGCCTTCTTGTCTTTCTTCGGTCTTGGATTGCCGATTACAGTGCCAAGTTTGGGTCGTTTGATTTCGGATTATTCACAAAACGTAACAACCAATGCTTACTTGTTCTGGATTCCATTGACAACCCTTGTTTTGGTATCCTTGTCCCTTTTCGTAGTTGGTCAAAACTTAGCGGATGCTAGTGATCCACGTACACATAGATAGGAGTAGAAATGACAAAAGAAAAAAATGTAATTTTGACTGCTCGCGATATTGTCGTGGAATTTGACGTTCGTGACAAAGTATTGACAGCCATTCGCGGCGTTTCCCTTGAACTAGTTGAAGGAGAAGTATTAGCCTTGGTAGGTGAGTCAGGATCAGGAAAATCTGTTTTGACAAAGACCTTCACAGGTATGCTCGAAGAAAATGGTCGCATTGCCCAAGGTAGTATTGACTACCGTGGTCAGGATTTGACAAATCTATCTTCTCACAAGGATTGGGAACAAATTCGTGGTGCTAAGATTGCGACTATCTTCCAGGATCCAATGACTAGTTTGGACCCCATTAAAACAATTGGTAGCCAGATTACAGAAGTTATTGTAAAACACCAAGGAAAAACAGCCAAGGAAGCAAAAGAATTGGCCATTGACTACATGAATAAAGTTGGAATCCCAGACGCAGATAGACGTTTTGATGAATACCCATTCCAATATTCTGGAGGAATGCGTCAACGTATCGTTATTGCGATTGCCCTTGCCTGCCGACCTGATGTCTTGATCTGTGATGAGCCAACAACTGCCTTGGATGTAACCATTCAAGCTCAGATTATTGATTTGCTAAAATCTTTACAAAACGAGTATCATTTCACAACAATCTTTATCACTCACGACCTTGGTGTGGTAGCAAGTATTGCGGATAAGGTAGCGGTTATGTATGCAGGAGAAATCGTTGAGTATGGAACTGTTGAGGAAGTCTTCTATGACGCTTGCCATCCATATACATGGAGTCTCTTGTCTAGCTTGCCTCAGCTTGCTGATGATAAAGGGGATCTTTACTCAATCCCAGGAACACCTCCGTCACTTTATACTGACTTGAAAGGGGATGCCTTTGCCTTGCGTTCTGACTATGCAATGCAGATTGACTTCGAACAAAAAGCTCCTCAATTCTCAGTATCAGAGACACATTGGGCTAAAACTTGGCTTCTTCATGAGGATGCTCCAAAAGTAGAAAAACCAGCTGTGATTGCAAATCTCCATGATAAGATCCGTGAAAAAATGGGATTTGCCCATCTGGCTGACTAGGAGGAAGGAAATGTCTGAAAAATTAGTAGAAATTAAAGATTTAGAAATTTCCTTCGGTGAAGGAAGTAAGAAGTTTGTCGCGGTTAAAAATGCTAACTTCTTTATCAACAAGGGAGAAACGTTCTCGCTTGTTGGTGAGTCAGGTAGTGGGAAAACAACTATTGGTCGTGCTATCATCGGTCTCAATGATACAAGTAATGGAGATATCATTTTTGAGGGTCAAAAGATTAATGGTAAGAAATCGCGTGAACAAGCTGCGGAATTGATTCGTCGTATCCAGATGATTTTCCAAGACCCTGCGGCAAGTTTGAATGAACGTGCGACTGTTGATTATATTATTTCTGAAGGTCTTTACAATCACCATTTGTTTAAGGATGAAGCAGAGCGTGAAGAGAAAGTTCAAAATATTATCCGTGAAGTGGGTCTGCTTGCTGAGCATTTGACTCGTTACCCTCATGAGTTTTCAGGTGGTCAACGTCAACGTATCGGTATTGCCCGTGCCTTGGTCATGCAACCAGACTTTGTTATTGCGGATGAACCAATTTCAGCCTTGGACGTTTCTGTGCGAGCCCAAGTCTTGAACTTGCTCAAAAAATTCCAAAAAGAACTTGGCTTGACCTATCTCTTTATCGCCCATGACTTGTCGGTTGTTCGTTTTATTTCAGATCGTATCGCAGTTATTTACAAGGGTGTTATTGTAGAGGTTGCAGAGACAGAAGAATTGTTTAACAATCCAATTCACCCATATACTCAAGCCTTGCTTTCAGCGGTACCAATTCCAGACCCAATCTTGGAACGTAAGAAGGTCTTGAAGGTTTACGACCCAAGTCAACACGACTATGAGACTGATAAACCATCCATGGTTGAAATCCGTCCAGGTCACTATATTTGGGCGAACCAAGCCGAATTGGCACGTTATCAAAAAGGACTAAACTAGTAATGGTTTTATAATTTCCATGTCAATTTTTAGGCTCTTTGTCAACTGTAGTGGGTTGAAGTCAGCTAAGCTCGAGAAAGGACAAATTTCGTCCTTTCTTTTTTGATGTTCAGAGCGATAAAAATCCGTTTTTTGAAGTTTTCAAAGTTCCGAAATCCAAAGGCATTTCGTTTGATAAGCTTAATGAGATTATTGGTTGCTTCGTAAGCGCGTCATAACAAGGTATCTATCATTCATGGAAGACCTCCTGTATACTATTAGTAAAGTAAAACTATTGGAGGATATTTTAATGCCACAACCTATTGTTCCTGTAGAGATTCCACAATCTCGTCGTTTTGATTCTAAAAAGAGAAATGATATTCTGCTTAAAATTCGTATTGGCAAGCTTGAAGTAAGTTTTTTTCAATCCCTCAATCTCGAAATGATAGAAGAGCTTTTGGATAAGGTGTTGCTCTATGACAATTCATCTATCTAGCCTAGGGCAGGTCTATCTCGTATGTGGGAAAACGGATATGAGACAAGGCATTGATTCACTGGCTTATC
>NZ_VMMT01000065.1:7124-9736 GCF_013277355.1 Streptococcus sp. 1343 | reverse complement strand
GTCCCTGCTTTGAGCTTGTAGATGAAACTGACGAAGTCAGCTCAAGTCCCTGCTTTGAGCTTGTGGATAGAACTGACGAAGTCAGCTCAAGTCCCTGCTTTGAGCTTGTAGATGGAAGCTGACGTGGTTTGAAGAGATTTTTCAAGAGTCTTAGCCTTCCATATAGTCTTTCAAATCTTGCCCTGTTAGTCCGGCATTGAGGGCAATGAGGAGTTTCAAGCGGGCTTTTTGGGCGTTGAGTTCTTTAATAAAGAAGACACCAGATTTTTGTAATTGCACGCCCCCACCCTGGTAGGCATAAACAGGTTCTGCTATACCGTTAAAGCATCGTGATACCAGAGCGACTGGGATTCCTTTTTGCAGAAGGTTTTCTAATTTTTGAGCCGTTTCTTTGGGAATATTACCAGCTCCGAAGGCTTGGATAATCAAACCGTCCAAGTGTTCTAAATCCAGCATATCAATCAGCTCATCTGTCATACCAGCATAAGCCGAGATGATAGGGACTAAACCTTGTATGTGATCAAGGTCAAAGCGAACACGAGGTTCAGCTGTTTTGAAGTAGAGGATTTCCTGTTTCATGATGAGACCGAGGGGGCCATGTGTTGGAGTCTGGAAGGTGCTGACATTAGTCGTATGTGTTTTGGTGACATACTTGGCAGCGTGGATTTCATCGTTCATAACGACCAAAACTCCTTTGTCAGCAGCTTTGTCATCGCTAGCTACCCGCAAAGCACTTAGGTAATTATAAACACCATCACTACCGAGTTCATTGGAGCTTCGCATGGCTCCTGTTAGAACGATGGGCATGTGGGGAATTTTCATGGTATCAAGGAAATAGGCTGTTTCCTCTAAAGTATCGGTTCCGTGTGTGATCACCACCCCATCGTAGTTATCTGCTTCCTCTTTGATTTTTTGGTAGAGAGCCAGCATATGCTTGGGTTTGATATAAGGGCTTGGTAGATTAAAAAAGTCCAAGGCATGAACTTGGATTCCTTCAAGTGGGTTGGACACATGATTCATAGGATTGTCTGAACTCGTCACAACAGCGCCAGAAGCATCGGCCTGCATGGAAATAGTCCCACCCGTATGTAAAACAAGGATTTTCTTAGGCATGATTTACTTACTCTTTCTGAAATGTGGTATAATCATTGTATCACAAAAGGGGAGATTGGGATAGGATGGAAGTCAAAGCTGTTTTTTTTGATATCGATGGAACACTAGTCAACAATCGCAAGAGTGTTTTGAAATCCACTAGGGACGCGATTAAGATTGTTAAAGAACAAGGGGTGCTTGTCGGTGTAGCGACAGGGCGAGGACCTTTTTTTGTTAAGGAATTGATGGACGATTTGGACCTGGATTTTGCGGTAACCTATAATGGCCAGTACATCTTTACTAAAGACAGAGTCTTGTTCACGAGCCCTATTTCCAAGTTGCACTTGCGCCATCTAATTAGCTATGCTAAAAAAGAGGGCAAGGAGATTGCCCTAGGGACCAAGGATGCCATGCTGGGTTCTAAAATCATGTCCTTTGGTCTGGGTTCTTTTTCCCAACGAATCAGTCGCTTCGTTCCCTCTGTTTTAACTCGGACGGTGAGTCATTCCTTTAATCGCATGGTCAGTAAGGTTGTTCCCCAAAAGGAAGAAGACCTGCTTCATCTGATGAATCAGCCTATTTATCAAGTCTTGATGCTGATGACGCCAGAAGAATCTGAGAAGGCGGCAGCTGATTTTGAAGACTTGAAATTGACACGTAGCAATCCTTTTGCTGCGGATGTCATCAATCAAGGAAACTCTAAATTGGAAGGCATTCGACTAGTCGGGAAAGAATATGGCTTTGACCTCAATCAAGTTATGGCCTTTGGTGACTCAGATAACGATCTAGAAATGCTGGCAGGTGTTGGGATGTCGGTTGCTATGGGAAATGGTAGTAGCAGTGTCAAGGAAGTTGCCAAGCACATTACCACCAGCAATCAGCAAGACGGAATCCACAAGGCCTTGGAACATTTTGGTGTTTTGGCTTCAGAAAAAGTCTTTGTCAGCCGTGACTATCATTTCAATAAGGTCAAGACCTTCCACCATATGATGGATGAACGGACTCAAGAAGAACCTCGAGCTTGGGATTTAGAAGGTGCAACCCATAGGGCTGGCTTTAAAATAGAAGAATTGGTGGAGTTTGTTCGAGCTGCCAGTCCTTCTGAAGAGGACTTTGGTCAAGCTCTATCGCAACTTCATCAAGCTCTTGATAAGGTGGCAGATAAAGTAGCCAAGAAGACGCCTGCTCAGCAAGATTTGGTAGGGCAAGTGGATGCCTTGATTGACACGCTTTACTTCACCTACGGTAGTTTTGTCTTGATGGGGGTGGATCCAGAACGTATTTTTGATATTGTCCATCAGGCCAATATGGGGAAAATTTTTCCAGATGGCAAGGCTCACTTTGATCCAGTGACCCATAAAATTTTAAAACCAGATGATTGGGAAGAAAAATATGCTCCAGAACCTGCTATTAAAAAGGAACTGCAGCGCCAGCTCAAGGCTTATGAACGTCATAAAGAGAGAAATAATACTCAATGAAAATCAAAGAGCAAACTAGGAAACTAGCCGCAGGTTGCTCAA
>NZ_VMMT01000065.1:3901-7090 GCF_013277355.1 Streptococcus sp. 1343 | reverse complement strand
AACATGTTTTTGAGGTTGCAGATGGAAGCTGACGTGGTTTGAAGAGATTTTCGAAGAGTATAAATAGTAAACAAAAAGGAGCGCTGAGCTCCTTTTCTTTGTGATTATAAGGTTTTTTCTTGTTCTCTCACAACCAGCAAATCGACCTTAGCATGGCGGAGGATGTATTCAGATGAGGAGCCGACTAATAGGCGTTCAAAGGCGTTGAGACCGGTTGCGCCAAGGAGGATGAGGTCCACTTCCTCAGCATCGGGAATAGTACGTGCCAGTAGGGTCTTTGGATTTCCCATTTCAATGACGATATGAACATCGGCCACACCAGCATCTTTAGCACGTTTTTCGTACTCTTTCATCAGACTTTCAGCGTCGACTTGGAGTTGTTCGTAAACTTCAGCATCAAAGGTGGATACGCTTTGGAGAGCGCGTGTGTCAATGACATGGGCGATGGTGAGTTTAGCGTCGTTTCGTAGAGCAGAATGAACTCCCTTGACAAAAGCCAAGTCTGCTTCCTTAGAACCATCGATTGCGACCATGATATTTTGGTAACGTTGTGTCATAATGAAACCTCCTGAAATTTTCTTACTACAATTGTAAACCTTTTCACTATAGAAGTAAAGCAAAAAAAGTATTTTTCAAAAAATGTTAGCGCTTGACATATGTATGTATATATGTTAAAATATATAAAAAGAGTGAGAGTAAAGATAGAATATATTGGAGAGGAGTGGTTATGAAAAACTCTTTTCAAGAATCAAAAAAAATAAATTTCCTTTATTATGGAATCATCTTAGCTTCGGTCTTGGTAGAAGTGATCATGATCTGGCAATTAGATAGGTTGATTCCGCTTCTTTATCCAGGTTTTGTTGGCTTTTTAGTCTTTCATTTACTCTACCATTTGGTATTATTCCTAGTCGCTAAAAGAAGTGGTCGCTGGGATTACTTGATGATATGGGGGCTTTTCCTCATGTTCAATCTTCTCTATGACTCCTTTTTAGGCTTGCTTTTTCTAGGTTTATCTTTTGGTATGTGATATGTCTTTCGCAAAATACCTGCTATCTCCCCTGTCTTGACCTCGCTTTTAGCGAGGTTTTTCTTCTGTAGGATTTTAGTAACAGCTTCCAGCAAACTTGTCGCATTCTTTTTCTAGTGGTATAATGTTACTAGTCTGATGAATGGAGGAAACAAGATGAAAGAATATAACAAGTCTAGTAAGTTAGAGCATGTTGCTTATGATATCCGTGGTCCGGTTTTGGAAGAAGCCATGCGGATGCGAGCAAATGGAGAAAAGATTTTACGTCTGAATACAGGAAATCCAGCAGAATTTGGTTTTACAGCGCCAGATGAGGTCATTCATGACTTGATTATGAATGCGCGTGATAGTGAAGGATATTCTGACTCCAAAGGGATTTTTTCAGCCCGTAAGGCCATCATGCAGTACTGCCAACTGAAGAAATTCCCAAACGTAGATATTGATGATATTTACCTTGGAAATGGTGTCAGTGAGCTGATTGTCATGTCCATGCAGGGGCTTTTGGACAATGGAGACGAGGTCTTGGTGCCAATGCCCGACTATCCTCTCTGGACGGCCGCTGTCAGCCTAGCTGGTGGAAATGCCGTTCACTATATCTGTGATGAAGCTGCAGAATGGTACCCAGATATTGACGATATCAAGTCAAAAATCACTTCCAATACCAAGGCAATCGTCCTTATCAATCCAAACAACCCAACTGGATCCCTTTATCCTAAGGAACTCTTGTTGGAGATTATTGAGATTGCCCGTCAAAACGACTTGATCATCTTTGCGGACGAGATCTATGATCGCATGGTCATGGATGGGCATGTGCATACGCCTGTGGCCAGCTTGGCACCGGATCTCTTCTGTGTCAGCATGAATGGTCTGTCAAAATCGCATCGTATCGCTGGTTTCCGTGTGGGTTGGATGGTCCTGTCTGGCCCTAAGACTCATGTTAAGGGCTATATCGAAGGGCTCAATATGCTGTCCAATATGCGCCTTTGCTCTAACGTTTTGGCCCAACAAGTCGTCCAAACCTCCTTAGGTGGTCACCAATCAGTCGATGAATTGCTCCTTCCTGGTGGACGGATTTATGAACAAAGAAACTTCATCTACCATGCCATTCAAGAGATTCCAGGTTTGTCTGCCGTTAAACCCAAGGCGGGTCTCTATATCTTTCCCAAAATCGACCGCAATATGTACCGTATCGATGATGATGAGCAGTTTGTCCTTGATTTCTTGAAGCAGGAAAAGGTGCTCTTGGTTCATGGTCGAGGCTTTAACTGGCAGGAACCAGACCACTTCCGTATCGTTTACCTTCCTCGTGTCGAGGAACTAGCCCAAATCCAAGAAAAGATGACTCGTTTCTTAAAACAGTATCGCAGATAGGGCTTACATGAGAAAAAGCTGGAAACAATTGCCTAGAGCTATTGACAAAAGTGACAGAATCAGATAGAATGGTAAAGTATGTTTAGTAACTGATCACTTTATAGCCGGCTAAACGAATACAAAATCTATGAGGAGGTATTCATCGTGAAACGTACTTATCAACCAAGTAAACTTCGTCGTGCGCGCAAACACGGATTCCGTAACCGTATGTCAACTAAAAATGGTCGTCGCGTATTGGCAGCTCGTCGTCGTAAAGGACGCAACGTTTTGGCTGCCTAGTCCAAACCACGGAGAAGGAAAGTCAGTAGGAACTCGAGTCTACTGGCTTTTATTGTGCTTAAAAATAGGGGTAAGAGTAGATGAACCCGGTGTCAAAGATAGAGTAGCTTGAAGCTAGGAAAGTAGATAGCGACTGCTAAAACAGTTTTAGAAATTGCTTTGCATTTCCTAATCAATCTGTTGCGTTTTTATTTCCTTTCGCTATAGATCTGTCTGGTAAAGGAAGGGCTCGTTATAAGCTATAGTAGATTGAAACGAGAATAGGACACCTCTACTTCTAAAACATTGTTAGAAATCGATTTGACTGTCCTGACCGATTTGTCCTGTTCTTATTTCATTTCACTATAGTTGAACCATCTCAAGTTGAACCATCTCATTTTTAGGAGGGATGGATGGCTAACTTCCTTATAGAACTTTCAGTGAGATTCAGCGATGAAAAAAATGATAAAAGTGTCAGGATAAGTGTTGACTAATTTTATCAAAGTGGTATAATGTAGCTGTGATAGCTGTGA
>NZ_VMMT01000065.1:0-3841 GCF_013277355.1 Streptococcus sp. 1343 | reverse complement strand
GCTGTGATAGCTGTGATATTATAGTTACTTGAGGCTTAAGGGTGACCTCGTATCATCTCCTATCATTTACTCACTAGTAAGAATCACGGTGCTGTTTCTAGCTTCACTCTCTGAAGGAGTGGGAGTTGGGAAACTTATTTTTTATTATATCATTAGTCTTCTTAAGGAGGTAACATGGAAGATAAATCGAATTCACTCAGTAGGGTAAAGCGCCATCAACGCGAAAAAGTCTTGCGCTTCTCTATTCGTAAATATAGCTTTGGTGCAGCTTCTGTTGCGGTTGCGGCTCTTATGTTTATGGGGGCCAACGTTGTGAGTGCAGATAGCCCAAGCCAAAACACGTCGTCATCGACTACTGGTCTAGCTAGCCCGAAAGATGGGGAGCAGTCGTCTGAAGCAGGGCAGGCAAGGGATGAAAATCAAGCCGAAGTAGCCAGTGAGCCTTCAGCAAATAAGGAAGCTCAACCTGCTGAAGAGAAAGCTGCTACAGTTGATAGCAGCCGCTTGAGCAAGCTAGTGGAAGAGGTAAGTGCTCTTCTTTCTACCGACTCGAAGCACGATCCTTCAGTTGTAAGTCCTATTAAGGAGCGACTTCAAAAAGGGAAAGAATTATTATCTCGTGCTGATGCAGGTCAAGGGGATCTTGACAGTCTTGCTGAGAAGTTGGAAAAGGACTTGGCAGTCTTATCAAAATCTTCTAAAGAAGAAAGTCAGCCGCAGGGAAGTGAATTAGCGGATAAGAGTTCTTCTGCTGAAAGGAGCGACCATAAGGAGGAGGGTTCAGACAGGGCTGCTTCTGCATCTGTGCCAGAAGATAAACCTAAGAGATCTAGAAGATCTAGGAGGTCTCTGGAATCTATCCCGAATACTGTCAACGACGGTGCTTTGTCTGATGTCAGATACTTTGCTTCTGTTGACCCATCTGATAATGGTGGACAAAGTACAAGAAATAATGACCCGGAATTTACTAAAAATAAGACAGTAATCAAAGCAAAATATCAGGAAGACAGTGAAGGTAAATGGATAGTCTATGATGTCTTCTTC
The DNA here is from genome assembly GCF_013277355.1 of Streptococcus sp. 1343. NCBI lineage: Bacteria > Bacillati > Bacillota > Bacilli > Lactobacillales > Streptococcaceae > Streptococcus > Streptococcus sp. 1343. Next base: position 2,797 of record NZ_VMMT01000065.1, on the reverse strand, counting down.
AATAACGATGGAAAAACTATGACGAATAAGTCATATAATCAACAATATTATTTCCAAGCTCCTTTTAATATCATGGATTCTGGTAATATTGTAAAAGACTTGGGTTTCACTCGATACGAAAATATTGGTGGAAAAAGACTTTCTGATGGAACTAACGGATTTCGACCGTATGGTAATACAGCTTATATCTCTAATCCGTGGAATCAGAAGAATGACATCTTTAATAATGATAGAATATCTTTCTATGATCCATCTTCGGGAGTAACCCGTGATTCACAGAGATGGGCTGTATTCAAGAATAATCGATATGATAGTACTCTGAATACTCTTACAAAAGATAAAAATGGTAATTATCCAAATCTATCGTATTATTTGGGAGTTAGAATTGGACCATCAAATCTTCCTTATGCTGTCCATATGCATGCGAAGATTAAACTTAAAGACAATGTAACTGCTGAGGAGGCTGCTCAATACGGTCGTGTCTATGCTGCTACAACAACTTTCGGAACGACTACTAATCAGTCATATATTGTGGGGGCAACGGGTGCCAGATTAGAAACGACCACAGAGGCAGAAACCTACCCTATCAAAGGTAGTTCACACACCAAAACGGTGGGAGATAGTCTTCCAAATACAGATAACCCTGTAGCTGATAAGTATGTCACTTCAAAAACTGGTAAAGACTTCCCGCCAAGAATGGCTTGGAGCTGGAAAGACAATCGTAAACCAAGTACAGCTCAAGCTGGAGTCTTTACTTATAAAGTAATCGCTACCTACAAAGATGGTTCATCATCAGAAAATACCAACTCAGGTTCAGATGGAACAGTTACATTAAACGTTAGACCTAAAAAACCGATTATTTCAGGCTTTGAGAACAAGAAAGGTCTCACTGGACAACAACTTACAGTGAATGTAGGAAGCGGAGTGCCAGATGGTTCTAAAGTTAATATTTACGATGGTGATAGAGTTATTGGAACTGGAACAACTAATGGAGAGACTGCAACCGTTACAGTCACAGAAGCTCTACCAGGAAACCCTATTACAGCTGAAACAGTAGTTACTAATACTAATGGAACAGTGACTTCAGAACGAAGTGAGGCCGTAACACCGACAGAAGCACCAGACAAACAAGCCCCAACCTTGACCATCACACCAGCCAACCAAACGGTAACAGAAGGTGAATGGGTAACATTTACAGTCAGAGCGACGGATGATAAAAAGGCTAAACTGGATGCTAGTGATTTTCTAACCAAATATGGTAGTAGGATTGTTGGAGCGAAAGCATTTGTAGAATCAAAAGGAAGTACAGATGCCGATCAAATCAGAAAAATCACCATTAAGACTTTGCCAGAAGATGTTGGCAAAACACAGACAATTACCTTTAAGGCTACTGATGATGCAGGGAACTCAGCACAACCTGTGACCTTTACTTTCACTGTCACAGCTGGTGATAAGACGGGGCCAACCATTACAGCAGCAGATGCTACAGTAACTAAAAACGAACCAATTACTCCAATCCCTGTAACAGCTGTAGATAATACAGGTGGAGTTGGCTTGCGTGATAATAATCCAATAGAGGTAAGCAATTTACCACAAGGATTAAAATATGAAAATGGCAAGATTACAGGGACTACGAATGCTGCGACAGGATTCTATACTGTAAAAATTAAAGCATATGATAAAAATAATAATTCTTCAGAAAAAACAATAAAAATCACTGTTGAAGAGCAAGCTAGCAAATATAATCCGACAGGAGAAACATTAACAGTTCCGTATAACCATAACATTACGGATGATGAAGTGAAGGCAAAAGTACAAAACTTTGCTCCAGGAACTTTAACGGTACAAAGTAAACCGTCAACAAATACATCAGGTAATGTAGGAAATGCTGTAGTGAAAGTAACATACCCAGATGGTTCACATGATACAGTAAATATTCCAGTAGTTGTAGGACGTCCAAATAAAGATGATTACACACCGAAGTACAATGATGGTAGTGGTAAACCAGGAGCATCAGTAGACATCCCAGTAAGTGAAGCGAACGGAAAAACCATTCCATCAGGCACAACATACACAAGCTTAACACCAGGAGTAGTCACAGTAGATGACAAAGGAAAAGTAACCGTAACAATTCCAAAAGATAAAAAACCAGGTGATGAAATAACAGGAAAAGTTCTAGTAACCTATCCAGATGGCTCGAAAGAAGAAGTTCCAGTAACGGTTACAGTAGGTGAACAAGATAAAGATATCTACACACCGAAATACGAAGATGGAAATGGCAAACCAGGAACTAAGGTGGAAATTCCATTAACAGAAGAAAATGGTAAGAAAATTCCAACAGGAACAACCTTCGAAAGTGGAACACCAGGAATCACAGTAGATGATAAAGGAAAAGTCACTGTTACAATTCCAAAAGAAGCTAAACCAGGAAACAAGATTACCGGTAAAGTAACGGCAACCTATCCAGATGGCTCGAAAGAAGAAGTTCCAGTAACGGTTACAGTAGGTGAACAAGATAAAGATATCTACACACCGAAATACGAAGATGGAAATGGCAAACCAGGAACTAAGGTGGAAATTCCATTAACAGAAGAAAATGGTAAGGACATTCCAACGGGAACAACCTTCGAAAGTGGAACACCAGGAATCACAGTAGATGATAAAGGAAAAGTCACTGTTACAATTCCAAAAGAAGCTAAACCAGGAAACAAGATTACCGGTAAAGTAACGGTAACCTATCCAGATGGCTCGAAAGAAGAAGTTCCAGTCAAAGTAACGGTAACAACACCAGCTCGTA
>NZ_VMMT01000064.1:0-37981 GCF_013277355.1 Streptococcus sp. 1343 | reverse complement strand
AGTTCATACCAATGGGAGTGAGGCAGAACAAATGAATTATGCTGTCAAGTTAAATGAGAAGGCTCTATCTTTCATCTACTCTGTTATTCGAGGGCATTCTATTGATGGTTGGAAATTGATTGGTGGTACTTGGTACTATTATAAGAACAGTACGAAACAAACAGGTTGGCAAAAGATAAATGACACTTGGTACTATCTAGACGCCTCCGGTAAGATGCTCACAGATTGGCAAAAAGTAAATGGGAAATGGTATTATCTGGAAACCTCTGGTTCAATGGCAACAGGTTGGAAATATGTACGAGGCAGATGGTATTACTTAGATAATAAAAATGGAGACATGAAAACCGGTTGGATAAAAGTGGGAGGAAATTGGTATTATCTCAATTCAAGTGGAGCAATGGTTACAGGTAGCCAAACTATTGATGGGAAAGTTTATAATTTCGCTTCATCTGGTGAGTGGATTTAATATTGGAGGTATATATAAATGAAACTTTTGAAAAAAACTATGCAAGCTGGACTAACAGTAATTTTCTTTGGTTTGCTAGCTACGAATACAGTATTTGCAGATAACTCTGAAGGATGGCAGTTTGTCCAAGAAAACGGTAGAACCTATTACAAAAAGGGGGACCTCAAAGAAACGGACTGGCGAGTGATTGATGGGAAGACCTATTATTTTGATTATAATGGCGAAATGGTTGTTGGTTGGCAGTACATTCCAATGCCAGTTAAAGGATATACAATTGGTCCTTACCCTAATGGTATCAGATTAGAAGGTTCCCCAATGCCAGAATGGTACTACTTTGACGAAAATGGAGTGCTACAAGAGTTTGTTGGTTGGCAAGAATTAGAGCTAAAATATTCCTTAACCGTTGGGAAAAAACATGGTGAAGGCTGGGAAGGTCCCGAAGTTCTTAAATTAGCATACTACTACTTTGATCAAGATCATTATTTAAAGACAGGTTGGCTTTATGATCAATCTAACTGGTATTACCTAGCAAAAACAGGAAATTCTGGGAATAAGAATCTTGGTGGTGAAAGACGTGTAGGTTGGATAAATGATGGTTCAGCTTGGTACTATCTAGATTCAGAAACTGGTATCATGCAAACTGGTTGGAAGCAAATTGGCAATAAGTGGTACTACCTCCGTTCATCAGGTGCAATGGCAACAGGTTGGGCTTATGTTGGTAATAACTGGTACTATCTTCGTTCATCAGGTGCAATGTCCACAGGTTGGGTGAAAGATGGTTCAATATGGTACTATCTAAATACAAGTAATGGAGATATGAAAACAGGCTGGTTCCAAATCAATGGTAAATGGTATTATGCCTATGGTTCAGGTGCTCTAGCTGTTAATACCACAGTAGATGGTTACTACGTAAACTATAATGGTGAGTGGGTTAAGTAACGAATGCTAATCGTAACTGTAGTTGATACTTAACTTATTAAAAAGAGCTTTTTTCTACCATTTGTCAACTCTATCAATTTTTAAGAATTAAATGAGTGAAGACAGTAGCTATTCAGTATGTTTATCTACTGTAGTAGGTTGAAGAAAAACTAAGAATGAGAAAGGACGAAGTTAGTCCTTTCTTTTTTATGTGACTATACTTTCTATTCAAATGAGCTTTTAACCGATTGATTGAGCCAATCAACTCTTAAAACCAAAGAGCAATTTCTCGCTTAGCTGACTCTTCTGAATCTGAACCATGTACAACATTTTGGATAGTCTCATTTTCTCCAGCAGCTTTTGCAAAATCAACTCGAATCGTTCCTGGTAAAGCTTCTTCTGGATCAGTTGCACCCATCATGGTCCGCCAAGTTTCGATTACTTTGGGATCAAAAATGATACCTACAAGAACCGGTCCTGAAGTCATAAATTCACGAATCGGTGGGTAAAAACTTTGACCAACCAAGTCCTGATAGTGCTGGTCAATTAACTCTTCTGAAAGCTGTGTACGCAACTCCAATTTTTCAATTGTAAATCCACGTTGTTCGATACGTTTCAACACTTCACCCACTAGTCCTCTTTTTACACCATCTGGTTTAATGATAAAAAATGTTTGTTCCATACCTGTCTCCTTTGTCAGCTTCTTTCTTTTATTTTACCACATTCCATGGAAAAATGGAGAAAGTTTTCAGAAAAGAGAAAGAGAACCCGAAGGCTCTCTCATCTGCTTTTATTCTACTGTTTCTTCCACAGTTTCAACGGCAGTATCCACAACTACTTCTGTTGTTTCTTCATTTCCTTCTTCCTCTACTGGAGGATTAAGGTATTCTTCTTCGTTGACAGCATGTGGTTCAAGGTTACGGTAACGAGCCATACCAGTACCTGCTGGGATGATCTTACCGATGATAACATTTTCTTTAAGTCCAAGGAGATGGTCTTTCTTACCACGGATAGCCGCGTCTGTAAGGACACGAGTTGTTTCCTGGAAGGAAGCCGCTGACAAGAAACTGTTGGTTTCAAGTGAGGCTTTGGTAATTCCCATGAGGACTGGTCGACCAGTCGCTGGAACTCCACCTGAGATAAGAACATCTTTGTTAGCATCTGTAAAGTCATTGATATCCATGAGGGTACCCATGAGAAGATCTGTGTCACCTGGATCCATGACACGGACTTTACGGATCATTTGACGAACCATTACCTCGATGTGTTTGTCACCGATTTCTACCCCTTGGCTACGGTAAACTTTTTGTACTTCACCGAGAAGATAAGTTTCAACTGACAAGACATCACGGACTGCAAGGAGACGTTTTGGTTGGATAGAACCTTCTGTAAGAGCAGCACCACGCGCTACTTGGTCCCCAACTTCTACACGCATACGAGCTGTAAATGGAACGACGTACTCACCTTCACCAGTTTCGCCCTTAACAAAGACTTTCTTGGTACGAGTTGATGCATCTTCTTCGATAGCGGTAACTTGTCCTTTAACCTCTGTGATAACCGCTTCCCCTTTAGGATTGCGGGCTTCAAAGATTTCTTGGACACGAGGAAGACCCTGAGTGATATCGGTATTTGAGGCAACCCCACCCGTGTGGAAGGTACGCATTGTAAGCTGTGTACCAGGTTCCCCGATAGATTGGGCAGCGATTGTACCAACTGCTTCACCAACTTCAACCGCATCACCAGTCGCCAAGTTGATACCGTAACAGTGACGGCAGACACCGTGACGAGTATTACATGTAAATACGGAACGGATAGTCACTTCTTCCACACCAGCATTAACAATTTCACGCGCCTTGTCTTCTGTGATCAATTCATTTGGACCAATGATCACTGCACCAGTTTCTGGATGTTTAACAGTTTTCTTAGTGTAACGACCATTGAGACGCTCTTCGAGAGACTCGATCATCTCTTTTCCTTCTGCGATAGAGCGGATCAAGAGACCACGGTCAGTTCCACAGTCGTCCTCACGGATGATAACGTCTTGGGCAACGTCAACCAAACGACGAGTCAAGTAACCTGAGTCGGCTGTCTTAAGGGCCGTATCGGTCATACCTTTACGGGCACCGTGAGTTGAGAAGAACATTTCGAGTACTGACAAACCTTCGCGGAAGTTTGAAAGGATTGGCAATTCCATGATACGTCCGTTCGGAGCAGCCATCAGACCACGCATACCGGCAAGCTGTGAGAAGTTTGAGATGTTACCACGGGCTCCAGAGTCCATCATCATAACGATTGGGTTCTTAGGATCTTGGTTGGCAATCAAGCGTTTCTCAAGTTTTTCACGGGCAGCACGCCATTCAGCTGTAACGGCATTGTAACGCTCGTCGTCCGTGATCATACCACGACGGAATTGTTTTGTGATCTGTTCTACACGTTTATGTGATTCTTCAATGATTTCAGCCTTGTCATCAACGACTGGGATATCGGCAATACCCACTGTCAATCCTGCAAGAGTTGAGTGGTGGTAACCGAGATTCTTCATACGGTCAAGTAGGGCAGAAGTTTCTGTCGTACGGAAACGTTTGAAGATTTCAGCGATGATATTTCCAAGGTTTTTCTTCTTGAATGGAGGGTTGAGTTCAAGATTACTGATAGCTTCCTTGATATCTCCACTAAGTGGCAAGAAGTATTTAGCTGGAACGCCTTCTGTCAAGTTGGCATTGTTTGGTTCTTGCAAGTATGGTAACCCCTCTGGCATAATGTCGTTGAAGAGGATTTTACCAACGGTTGTAAGCAAGACCTTGTGTTTTTGCTCTTCTGTCCATGGTTTGTTAAGGCTATCTGTTGCGATACCAACACGTGAGTGAAGGTGAACATAACCATTACGGTAAGCCATAACCGCTTCGTCACGGTCTTTGAAGACCATTCCTTCACCTTCACGACCAGCTTCTTCCATAGTCAAGTAGTAGTTACCCAAAACCATGTCCTGAGATGGAGTAACAACTGGTTTACCATCTTTCGGGTTCAAGATATGCTCAGCAGCGAGCATCAAAATACGAGCTTCTGCTTGGGCTTCTTCTGAAAGCGGTACGTGGATGGCCATTTGGTCCCCGTCAAAGTCGGCATTGTAGGCTTCACAGACAAGTGGGTGCAAGCGAAGGGCCTTACCATCAATCAAGACTGGCTCAAAGGCTTGGATACCCAAACGGTGAAGGGTCGGTGCGCGGTTCAAAAGCACTGGGTGTTCTTTAATCACTTCTTCAAGGATATCCCAGATACGCTCATCTCCGCGTTCCACCAAGCGTTTAGCTGCTTTGACGTTTTGCACGATATCACGGGCAACGATTTCACGCATGACGAATGGTTTAAAGAGCTCAATTGCCATTTCACGTGGCACACCACATTGGTACATCTTAAGAGTTGGACCAACGGCGATAACGGAACGTCCTGAGAAGTCAACACGTTTACCGAGCAAGTTTTGACGGAAGCGTCCTTGTTTCCCTTTAAGCATGTGGCTCAATGATTTCAGCGGACGGCTACCTGGTCCTGTGATTGGACGACCACGACGACCATTGTCAATCAAAGCATCAACCGCTTCTTGAAGCATACGCTTCTCATTTTGAACGATGATACCAGGCGCATTCAACTCAAGCAAACGAGCCAAACGGTTGTTACGGTTGATAACACGGCGGTAAAGGTCATTCAAGTCAGATGAGGCAAAACGGCCACCATCCAACTGCAACATTGGACGAAGATCTGGTGGGATAACCGGAAGGATGTTAAGAATCATCCATTCAGGTTTGTTTCCAGACTTGTAAAAGGCATCCAAAACATCCAAACGACGGATGGCTTTGACACGTTTTTGTCCAGTAGCTGTTTTCAATTCTTCTTTGAGTTCAGCAATTTCTTTTTCAAGATCTACTTGCTTCAAAAGGTCTTGGATGGCTTCGGCACCCATCTTGGCAACAAATGAACCATAACCATATTCACGCAAGCGCTCTCGGTATTCGCGCTCTGTCATGATAGACTTGTGCTCCAGTGGTGTATCCTTAGGATCAATCACCACATAAGCCGCAAAGTAGATCACTTCCTCGAGGGCACGAGGGCTCATATCAAGGGTCAAGCCCATACGGCTTGGAATCCCCTTGAAGTACCAGATGTGAGATACAGGAGCTTTCAACTCGATGTGCCCCATACGCTCACGACGAACTTTTGTACGCGTTACTTCAACCCCACAACGGTCACAAACAATTCCTCTGTAACGAATGCGTTTGTACTTACCACAAGCACATTCCCAGTCTTTTGTAGGACCAAAGATAACTTCATCAAAGAGTCCTTCACGTTCTGGTTTCAAGGTACGGTAATTGATTGTTTCAGGTTTTTTGACTTCTCCATAAGACCATGAACGGACTTTGCTTGGAGAAGCTAGGGTGATTTGCATACTTTTAAAACGATTTACATCAACCACTATTTCTTCCCTTTCTATTCTAAGTGAACTGCTTATTCTTATTCAGCAGCTTCTTCTGTTGCTTCCGCTTTTGTTGCTTTCTCTGCTTCTTCAGCTTCAAAGGCTGCTTTAGCCTCTTGGGCTGCTTTTTCGCGGGCTTTTTCAAGGTCATCTACGTGGATGACATCTTCGTCCATTCCTTCATCCAAGTCGCGAAGTTCCACTTCTTGGTCATCTTCGTCTAGGACACGCATGTCAAGACCAAGAGATTGTAATTCTTTGACAAGAACTCGGAAGGATTCTGGAACACCTGGTTTTGGAATTGGTTTTCCTTTTGTAATGGCTTCATAAGCTTTCAAACGTCCGTTGATATCGTCAGACTTGTAAGTCAAGATTTCTTGAAGGACATTTGATGCACCATAGGCTTCAAGAGCCCAAACCTCCATCTCACCGAAACGTTGTCCACCAAACTGAGCTTTACCTCCAAGTGGTTGTTGGGTAACAGTTGAGTAAGGTCCGACAGAACGCGCATGCAATTTATCGTCAACCATGTGGTGGAGTTTGATCATGTACATGACTCCGACAGAAACACGGTTATCAAACGGTTCCCCAGTACGTCCATCGTAAAGGATTGTTTTGGCATCGCTATCCATACCAGCTTCTTTAACAGTTGACCAAAGGTCTTCAGAACTTGCTCCGTCAAAGACTGGTGTTGCGATGTGAATACCAAGAGTACGAGCAGCCATACCAAGGTGAAGCTCCATAACCTGACCGATATTCATACGTGATGGCACCCCAAGTGGGTTCAACATGATATCGACTGGAGTTCCATCTGGAAGGTAAGGCATGTCTTCTACAGGAACGATACGAGAGACAACCCCTTTATTTCCGTGACGTCCGGCCATCTTATCTCCGACCTTGATCTTACGTTTTTGAGCGATGTAGACGCGAACCAGCATGTTGACACCTGATTGCAACTCATCTCCATTTGCACGTGTAAAGATCTTAACATCACGAACGACACCATCGGCACCGTGTGGTACACGAAGAGAAGTGTCACGCACTTCACGAGACTTGTCTCCGAAGATAGCGTGCAAAAGACGTTCTTCAGCCGAAAGGTCTTTCTCACCCTTAGGTGTTACTTTACCTACAAGGATATCGCCTTCTTTAACCTCAGCACCGATACGGATAATACCCATTTCGTCAAGGTCTTTAAGGGCATCTTCACCAACGTTTGGAATTTCACGAGTAATTTCTTCAGGCCCAAGCTTTGTATCGCGCGTTTCTGATTCGTATTCTTCAAGGTGAACAGATGTGTAGACATCGTCTTTAACCAAGCGTTCGCTCATGATAACGGCATCCTCGAAGTTATAACCTTCCCAAGTCATGTAGGCAACGATTGGGTTTTGTCCAAGCGCCATTTCTCCATTTTCCATGGAAGGTCCGTCAGCGATGAAATCGCCTTTTTCAACGACATCACCAACTTTTACTAGAGTGCGTTGGTTGTAAGCAGTACCTGAGTTTGAACGACGGAATTTTTGGATATGGTAAACGTCCAATGAACCATCTTCACGACGAACTTCTACCTTGTCAGCATCTGCGTAAGTAACTTTACCATCATACTGAGCAATCACGGCCGCTCCAGAGTCGTGGGCTGCTTGGTATTCCATACCAGTACCAACGTAAGGTGCCTGAGGATTGATCAATGGCACAGCCTGACGTTGCATGTTTGCTCCCATGAGGGCACGGTTGGAGTCATCGTTTTCCAAGAAAGGAATACATGCTGTCGCAACGGCAACTACCTGTTTTGGTGATACGTCCATGTAGTCAACAACATTAGCTGGATACTCTTGGTTGACCCCTTGGTGACGTCCCATGACAATCTTCTCAGCAAAGGTTCCATCTTCATTAAGACGAGAGTTGGCCTGTGCTACAGTAAATTCATCTTCTTCATCGGCTGTCAACCAAACGATTTCATTCGTAACGACACCTGTTTCGCGGTCAACTTTACGGTATGGTGTTTGAACAAAACCATATTTGTTCAAGTGTCCGTAAGATGACAAGTTATTGATCAAACCGATGTTAGGTCCTTCAGGTGTCTCGATTGGACACATACGACCGTAGTGAGTGTAGTGCACGTCACGTACTTCATATCCAGCGCGGTCACGTGTCAAACCACCAGGTCCTAAGGCTGACAAACGGCGTTTGTGAGACAACTCAGAAAGCGGGTTGTGTTGGTCCATGAACTGTGACAACTGTGATGAACCAAAGAATTCTTTCACCGCAGCTGTTACAGGACGGATATTGATGATTTGTTGTGGTGTCAAGACTTCGTTGTCCTGAACAGACATACGTTCACGGACATTACGTTCCATACGAGAAAGACCAAGACGTACTTGGTTGGCAAGCAATTCACCAACCGCACGGATACGACGATTCCCAAGATGGTCGATGTCATCCACACGGCCAAGTCCTTCAGCCAAGTTGAGGAAATAGCTCATCTCAGCAAGAATATCTGCAGGAGTGACGATACGAACCTTGTCATCTGGATTGGCATTACCAATGATCGTTACAACACGGTCTGGATCAGTTGGAGCAACAACCTTGAATTTTTGAAGAACAACTGGCTCAGTCACAACAGCTGCATCATTTGGAATGTAAACAATCTTGTTCAAGTCACCATCCAAATGGCTTTCAATGCTTTCAATCACGCTACGAGTCATAACAGTTCCAGCTTCTACCAAGATTTCTCCTGTTTCAGGATCTACCAATGGCTCAGCAATTGTTTGGTTGAGCAAACGTGTTTTAACATTGAGTTTTTTATTGATCTTGTAACGACCGACAGCTGCCAAGTCATAGCGACGTGGGTCAAAGAAACGAGCTACAAGCAAGCTACGTGAGCTTTCAGCAGTCTTAGGCTCACCTGGACGAAGGCGTTCGTAAATTTCTTTCAAGGCTTCGTCTGTACGAGAATCCATTGGGTTCTTGTGGATATCTTTTTCAACAGTGTTGCGAACCAATTCGCTATCACCAAAGATATCAAAAATTTCATCATCACCTGAGAAACCAAGGGCACGAACCAAGGTCGTAAATGGAATCTTACGAGTACGGTCGATACGAGTGTAGGCAATATCTTTTGAGTCGCTTTCAAGTTCCAACCAAGCTCCACGGTTAGGGATAACAGTTGAACCGTAGCCCACTTTACCGTTCTTATCAACTTTATCGTTAAAGTAAACACCTGGTGAGCGGACCAACTGAGATACGATGATCCGTTCACCACCATTGATGATGAAAGTACCCATTTCTGTCATGATTGGGAAATCACCAAAGAAAACTTCTTGGGTCTTGATTTCGCCTGTTTCTTTATTGATCAAGCGGAAGGTTACAAAAATTGGTGCTGAGTAGCTAGCATCGTGGATACGAGCTTCTTCTAGCGTGTATTTTGGTTCCTTGATTTCATATCCAACAAATTCCAACTCCATTGTGTCTGTGAAGTTTGAAATTGGCAATACATCTTCAAACACTTCCTTAAGACCGTGGTCTAGGAAATCTTTGAATGAGTCAGTTTGAATTTCAATCAAATTTGGTAAGTCAAGAACTTCTTTGATTCTTGAAAAACTACGACGGGTACGATGTTTCCCGTATTGAACGTCATGTCCTGCCAAGATGATTCTCCTTTGTAAATAAGTTCCAAGCCTTGTCAATTAGGCTTTCTAATCGTCATATGGTTGTAAAACCCTTATCACCGTGTCCTCTTGACGAATTTTCAGAATCTTTAAGTCTTTGTTACAAACACACAAAATCCTGAAAAAAAGCACAAAAAGAGCAGCTAAATCTGACTTTTTCAGAAGATTTAACTGCTGTGAGCCTTGTCTGGACAATATTTCAGACAAAACCTACGACAAATGATTACTCATATTATACCCTATTTAGCTAGATTTTTCAAGGGGATTCAGTAGTTTTTTGGTAATTTTTTCCCATAGAAAACTTGGCATCACATTCGAATCACACTATGATACAAAAAACTGAAAAAGCTATTGACTGAAAATCATTTTCAAGGTATAATAAGAAACGTTAAGGCGGTATAGCCAAGTGGTAAGGCACGGCTCTGCAAAAGCTTGATCGTCGGTTCAAATCCGTCTACCGCCTTCTATAACTTGATTTATCAGGTTTCAAATGAACAGAAAGCCCAATTTGAAGGGCTTTTTTATTTTTTCTTCTGATAAATACGGATAATTTTGAAAAACTTTTGGGGCAAAGTTCTTTCCATGACATAATTCCCTCATGAAATCAACTGAAAAAAGCTTCGTCACGTATGGTGACAAAAGCCTCTAGTTTACTCTGTTTCTTCTTCTATTTCGACTTCTGTAATTTGGACTTTTACCTTGGTAACACGTCCATTTTTCACTTTATCATTGGTTAAGATAAGTTGTTTGTTTTGGCTGACCAATTCATAGCTGAGTTTCTCAGTCGTCGGAATGGTCCCCACTCCTGTCAAATAATAACCAGCGATGGTATCAACGTCATCACTTTCCAGTTCAACATCAAAGTAATTATTGAAATCATTGAGGGTCATAGTTCCTTGAACAATGTAGGTATCCTCACCAATCTGATGAACATCTATTGCTGCTTTGTCCGTTTCATCATCAATTTCACCAACAATTTCCTCTAAGAGGTCTTCCAAAGTCACCAAACCAGCCATACCACCGTATTCATCCAGCAAGATTGCCATTTGTCTTTGGGTATTGCGCAATTCTTTTAGCAAGTCATCCACAAAAATAGTTTCAGGTACAAAAAGTGGATCTTGTAAGATTTTCTTCCAAACAATATTATCAAAACCATCCACAAAACCAGCCTTAAGGAGACTCTTGGTGTGAATGATTCCAATTACATTGTCCTTATCCCCATCGTAAACTGGTATACGGGAAAAGTTTTGTTTTAAAATACTTTGGATAATGGCTTGACTATCATCCTGAATATCCACCATAAAGGCATCCGTCCGAGGAACCATAACCTCTCGTGCCATTAATTCATCGAGCGAAAAGACACCTTGTAGCATCTCAATCTCATCAGCATCCAATGTTTCTTCACTATTTGTCAGCATATAGGCAATTTCATCACGGGTCATCTTTTCATCCGCATCATCGAATGACATAGGAGTCAAATGGCTCAAGAAATTGGTCGAAGCAGCTAAAAGCCAAACAAAAGGACTGACTAGTTTTCCGATCCCAATGATAACCGGCGCTGTACGAATTGCCAAGGCATCCTTTAGATTAAGAGCGATTCTCTTAGGATATAATTCCCCAAAAACGATGGAAATATAGGTCAAAAATGCTAAGGATAGAAAAGTTGCCACGGCTTGTGCTGTTTCGCCATTCCCAAGCCAAGAGGCAATCACACGTCCTAGAGTATCAGCCAAACTCGCCCCTGATAAGATCGTAATCAGGGTAATCCCTACTTGAATGGTTGATAAAAAGTGATTAGGATTTTCTAGTACCTTCAGCAGACGAATATAGCGTCTATCTCCTTCTTCTGCCTTTTGTTCAACACGTGCACGGTTTAGTGACACCATGGCCATTTCTGTGGCTGAGAAAAAGGAATTTAATACCGTCAAGATAAACAATAAAACAAATTGTAGCAACAAATTCTGACTACTTGGGTCTTCCATAGTTCTTCTCCTAAAATAGTATCTTGTCACTTATTATATCACAAAATTTAATCCAGTACATATTATTTTTTTCTTAGTACCTATTCTAGCCCTGCTTAAACTAGTAATAAAGAACCCCTACATCCACAAGTGACATAGGAGTTTATTTTGTATTTTACTGAGTAACAGTGACTTCTCCAGTTCGGTAATCCAGTTGAAGCCCCTTTTGAACATTGGGAACTAGAACATTAAATTCCAATTCTCCATCTGAAGACTTGGCTTCAATCTGTGAAGCTGAAGGAACTAAATCCTCGTTTGAAGCGTAGTAAAGGGTTACACGGTAACGGACACGCTTGTTTTGGTCCAAGGCTTTACGCACCTTACTTTCATAGTAGTTTTGACCAGTCGAATCCTCGGCCTGCGCCTGATTTGCCCAGGCTGTCTGAACAGCAATGTTTTTAGGATTGCTTGTCGAGGCATCAAAACCATCCAAACCACCGATTAAGGCATAGCCTAACAGATGACCTCTATCGACTGCATGGGTATAAGAGCCCTTTAGATTCTTGACCTGATGCCAGCCTGGAGGAGTCCATGAAGTCGAACCATTCCCAGTTTCTTCACGATTCTTGTACTGACGAGTAGCCTTAGACAAGAGGGCATTAGCCACGGTTGGTACGGTCTCCTTGCCCACCGTCTTTGTTTTATTATCAGCGTAGGGCTTACTTGAAACCTTGGCATTTAGGTTTGTTTTATTACCATTGACGATAAAAGCACCTGATCCGTTCCACTCCAGACTCCCTTTTACTTGGTTTTTGACTGCGTCTGTTAAGACACTCTCTGCCAATGCTTGACTAGGAGCTTCAGACGCTTGTTTTTTCTGACTAAGCTTGGTTTTAGGACTATTAGGTGCCGACTGCATCTGCTTGATATAATAGCTCCCTGTAGACAAAAGCAATAACACTAGCAGTCCGATTAGTGTCTGTCTTGTTTTTTTGTTCATATTTCTCCTTATCTTTAGAAAAAGGCTGGTTCTCCAGCCTAATTTCCTGTAAATTTATGAATCAATTCCTGCCATTTTGCTGGAGACAGGATAGCCCATGGATCTTGACCCTTGCCCAAGATTCCATAACCTACCATTAAACCGATTCCTAGAGCCAGAGTACCTAAAATCAGTACTATGATGACTAAAAGTAAACGCTTGACTACGTAGCTTGATTTCTTATTCATCTTCATCACTTGCCTCAATCCGCTGAATCTTAGCACCTAGCTGCGCCAACTTCTCATGGAAACCGTAGTAACCTCTATCCAAGTGAACCAATTTACCGACCACAGTTTCTCCCTGTGCTACCAAACCTGTCAAAATCAAGGCTGCACTGGCACGAAGGTCAGTAGAAAGAACTTCCGCTCCCTGCAAAGGTTGACCACCAACAATACGAGCTGTATCACGGATAATCTCAGAATGCAAGCCCATGCGACGCATTTCTTCTAGATGTTGGAAACGATTTTCGAAAACTGTCTCCACCATAGTTGATTCCCCTTTTGCGACTGTCATCAAGGCTGTAAATTGAGCCTGCATATCTGTTGGAAATCCTGGGTGGGGCAAGGTTTTCACATGAACAGCTTTTAGATTTTCTAGTTGAGAGCGAACGCGAATTCCTTCCGTCTCCTCCGTCACTTCCACTCCCATTTCAAGCAATTTGGCAATCAAGGGACGGTTGTGCTCCCAGACAGCATCTTTAATCAAGACATCACCACCAGTCATGGCAGCAGCTACCATAAAGGTTCCTGCTTCGATACGGTCTTGGACTACATTGTGAGTCGTACCATGAAGTTTCTCAACACCGGTAATGGTAATGGTCTCTGTACCAGCACCCTTAACCTTAGCTCCCATTTCATTAAGGAGAATGGCTAGGTCAACAATCTCAGGCTCACGCGCAGCATTTTCAATCACTGTCATCCCATCAGCTAGGGTCGCTGCCATCATCAAGTTCTGCGTTGCACCAACACTTGGAAAGTCCATATAGATATGAGCGCCATGCAAGCGTTCTGCCTTGGCTTCGATGTAACCAGCTGTCTGACTAATCTTAACCCCCATAGCTTCCAGACCTTTCAAATGAAGATCAATAGGACGGCTACCAATGGTACAACCACCTGGCATGGATACCTTGGCATGACCCACACGGGCAAGGATTGGCCCTAATACAACGATGGAGGCGCGCATCTTGCTGACATACTTGTAAGGGGCTTCCTCAGTGATGTCGCCAGTAGCATCCACCTCAACAAGATGGGCTTCCTCATCAAAGTCAACCTTGGCATTCAAACCACCAACCACCTGATTCATAATAAAGACATCCGACAAGATCGGTACATTCTGTAAGACTGTCTTTCCTTCACTTGCTAGAATAGTCGCTGCCAACAAGGGCAAGACTGCATTCTTTGCTCCTTCGATGGTTACACTTCCTACCAGACGATTATCGCCACCTTGAACCACAATTTTGTCCATACTCGTTTCCTTTACTCTTGATTTTATAATAATCCTCTAAGCGCTTCTTGCCACAAATGATACAGGCTGATAAAGAAAGAACTCAAGATATAGCCCATTACAATGCTGAAAAAACCTACTAATAAACGAACTTTTCTTGTATTCTCAGCTGTCACTTTTAAAACCTTTTCCCATCTAACAAGATCCTTTAAAAGGTAAAAACTCACATAAATAAAGAGCATGTGACTGCTTAGAGTGAATAATAATTGAACCATTTGACTATTATACCATCTTCTCTGTTTGTGCGCTAGTTTGGAAACTTCACTTAAAAACTAGGGATTGTTTTTCAAGTAATCAATTGCATCTTGTAGGGTTTTAACGGGCACGATTTTCATATCTGTCTTGATTGTTTTGGATGCTTCTAGGGCTGTTTGGTAGTTGTTTTTTGCATCCGGGTGTGCTTTTTGTTCTTCTTCGCTAACAGGATTATCAGGGGCAAAGAAAATAGCGGCACCTGCCCTAGCCGAAGCTACAACTTTTTTATCAATACCTCCAATATCCCCCACATTCCCATCGCGGTCAATGGTACCTGTACCAGCAACAATACGACCATTACGAAGATCTGGGTGAGCTATTTGAGTATAGATAGCTAGACTAAACATGAGACCAGCACTTGGGCCGCCAATACCAGCTGTTGAAAAACTAATTGGGACATTGCTGGTTACCTCTGTACGATCAATCAAGCCGATTCCAATCCCATTTTTTCCATTTTCCAAGCTGATAATCTTTCCTTCTGCAGACTTGGTTTGCCCATCCTCTTCATAGGTCACCTTGACGGAGTCCCCTAATTGTTGAGAACTGACGTAATCAATCAAGTCCTTGGAACTATCAAAGGTCTGATCATTGACTGCTGTGACCGTATCAGAGATATTGAGAATCCCTTTAAAGGTTGAATTATCCGTCACATTCAAGACATAAACCCCAAAGTACTTGAGCTCGATATCCTTACCAGCTGTTTTTAGACCTTGATACTTGGCCATATTTTGTGATGTTTGCATGTAGAATTGATTGATCCGCATAAATTCAACATCGGAAGAGCCACCTGTAGTCTCTTGGGCACTACGAATATCTGTAAAAGGCGTCAACCACGCATAAATCATATGAGCTAAAGTGGCATGTTGAACACCAACCGTAACGAATTGATAGGCACCAGCTTCCTTATCTTCTGTGTCATTTACTTTAAGGACTTGGCGAATATCTTCCGAACCACCTGGAACCTCTATATAATAAGGCAAGGGCACTACAAATGCCAAGAAAGTCACAATCAAGGCCGCAATGACGTATAAGGGCCATCTAATCTTTTTTTTCATTTCTTATTTCCTCCAAAATACTCTCGGGAACATAGCAGGCAATATCCTGACCAAACTTCAAAAGCTCTCTAACGCCTGATGAACTGATATAGAGATGTTCAGGTCGACTATGTAAATAAATAGTCTCTATATCAGGAGACAGCTGATGGTTGTAGTAATCAAAACTGGCTTCGTATTGCAAATCCGACGCATTTCTCAAGCCTCGCACTAGACAAGTAGCACCCAGTCTTTTCGCAACATCGACCACCAATTCATCATGAGAAGACACGACTGCAACATTTTCCAAATGTTTCACAGACTTTTCTAGCCCCCGTTTACGATTTTCGATAGGGAGAAATCCTTGTTTGTGGGGATTAAAAAAAATACCAACATAGAGCTTATCAAAAAGTCTGCTCGCCCGTTCAATCATATCCAGATGCCCATTTGTCATCGGATCAAATGAGCCTGTGAATAAGCCAATCTTATCTGACATAGACTGTCACCTTACTAATTCCATAAATCTTTTCCTTCCAGATACCCAGGCAGGCAATTTCTTCTGGAAGTTCAACGGCCTTATCCGTCTCACACACAACCATGACATCTTCAGAAAAAAGCTCTCTCTCAGCCATTTTTTCAATATCTGCTACCATTTGTTCCTTGGCATAAGGAGGGTCTAAGAAAATAAGGTCAAATTCCCCAGATACCTGCTCCAATGCCCTTTCTGCATCCATCTTGAGGAGTTGAAATTTTCCAACATCCTTGGTCATCTGGATATTTTCAGCCACGATGGTCTGAGCCTTACGGTCTCGCTCCACCAAAACAGCGCTGGACATGCCACGCGATACTGCTTCGATAGATAAACCACCACTACCTGCATAAAGGTCCAAGACTCGTCCCCCTTCAAAGTAGGGACCAATCATGTTAAAAATGGCGCCCCTAACCTTATCTGAAGTAGGCCTTGTCGTCTTGCCCTCTAGTGTCTTGAGGGGACGTCCCCCATAGATTCCTGATACGATTTTCATACTGTTTATTATACCAAATTATAGACAAAAAGAGAAAGAAAACCGAACCTTGCGGTTCGATTCTCTACAAAATATTTTCGTAAGTATCGCGGACTTCTTGAGGCCAAACACTTGTTTGCACTTCTCCGATGTGTCTCTTGCGAAGTAGGAACATGGCCATACGAGATTGTCCAATTCCTCCACCGATTGTCAATGGGAATAGGCCATTCAATAGAGCCTTGTGCCATTCCAATTCCAAGCGGTCTTCATCACCTGTGATGGCAACCTGACGGCGAAGGGTTTCTTCATCTACACGAATCCCCATAGAAGACAACTCAAAGGCTCCACCCAGAGATTCATTCCAGACAAGAATATCACCATTTAGACCCTTGTAGCCATTTTCAGACTCGCTTGTCCAGTCATCATAGTCTGGTGCACGTCCATCGTGCGGTTTACCATCTGGCAACTCGCCACCGATACCAATCAAAAAGACGGCTCCAAATTCTTTACAAATCGCATTTTCACGTTCTTTCGGTGTCAAGTCTGGGTAGCGTTCTACCAATTCTTCTGTATGAATAAAGGTGATTTGTTTTGGCAAGATAGACTCGATGTCATAACGGGCTTCAACAGCTAGCTCAGTCAGGCGAATAGCCTTATAAATCTTCTCAACTGTTTCTTTTAGATAAACGATGTTACGCTTACCATTTGGGATAACCTTCTCCCAGTCCCACTGGTCAACATAAACAGAGTGGGTTGCATCCAAGGAATCCTCATCTGGACGAAGGGCCTTCATGTGGACGAAAAGACCTTCCCCTTCACCGAAACCAAAGCGAGCCAAGGTGTGGCGTTTCCATTTAGCAAGGGAGTGCACCACTTCATAAGTAGCATCAGGGATTTGGAGAACCTTGACCGATACGGCATTCTCCACACCTGATAAGTTGTCCTGCATCCCATCACCGACCCTACTCAAGATAGGACCTTGAACTTCGACAACTTCTAACTTATCTTTCAAATACTGGGTAAAAGTATTTTTGACAAAGGAAATTTCTTCTTGTTGGTGAATAAAACTTTTCTTCATAGGCTACTCCTCAAAAATTAGTTAAAAACATTATACACCTATTTCCAAGAAAAGAAAAGAGAAAATTTAAAAAAAATCAGTGTCACTCAAAACACTGATTTTATAGACCTTTTAATCATTACGACCAAAGATACGTAAAATACTTAGGAAGAGATTGATAAAATCAAGATAGATACTGAGAGCCATTGACACCACCCAGCCTGTCGCTACACGACCTTGCGATTGTTCATAGACAAGGCGAATTTTTTGGTTATCCCAAGCAATCAGTCCTGAGAAAACCAAGACCATGGCTACGCTAATCATATAATCAAAGAAACCGCTAGACAAGAAAATATTGACTATCATAGCAATAATCAAACCGATCAGAGCCGCCATCATAGCTCGACCAAGACCGCTCAAATCTTTCTTGGTGAAGATACCAACTGCAGCCATGACAAAGAAGAGAAGGGCGCTCGATACAAAGGCAGATAAAACTGTACCCGGAGTATAGAAGGCTACCACAAAACTAAGGGTAAAACCGTTTAAAACAGAGTATAGCAAAAATACTGGAAGAGCAGCTGGACTATTTCTTGAAGCCATGCTACTGGCAACGAAAACCAAGGCCAATTCTGCAAAGGTTGCAATGGTCAACCAGAGACGCCCCTGCATCAAAAAGTAGAGCAACTGAGACTGAAAGACCGTCAACATAAGGCCTGATACCAAAGCAGATAGTCCGATTCCCAGACCAACAAAGGCATATACCTTAGCGTAAAATTGATTGAGACCTACACGGTCATGTATAATAGTGTGATTCATCTTTTCTCCTTTTCTATGAACATCTTTCCTTGATTATAACAAAAAAAGTTAAAATTAGCTTAAATGGAAAATCAAAATACCAGCTGCAATGGCAACATTCAAACTCTCCGCCTGCCCCTTCATGCTAATATGGACCAACTGGTCTGCACTTTCAGCCATAAGGGGACTAATTCCTTGGCCCTCATTTCCCATGACTAGTACAAAATTTTCTATAGGAGGCAGTTCTCTGTAATCAACAGAATCTTTAGATAGGGTTGTAGCTAGCACAGGGATAGCTGCCTCTTTGGTTTCCTTAAGGAGCGCTTGGCTAGTCATCCGGTAAATAGGCAGATGAAAATGACTGCCTTGCATGGAACGTAAGGTCTTGAGACTGTAGATATCTGCCGATTTATCTGAAACAATCACTCCTGTAAAGCCTGCTGCATCCGCAGTTCGAATGATGGTTCCTACATTACCAGGATCTTGCACATCTTCCAAAAACAAGAACTTGCCCTGACTAAAGTCAGCTTGTCCTACTTCTTCTTTTTGAACCATCGCAACGATTCCCTGTGGAGTCTGAGAATCCGCCAAATCTAGTAAAATATCCTCTGACACCCAGATAGTTTGCGGAAAAGCAGCTAACTGATTTCGGTAACTTTCTAGGGCAAAGATTTTCTCAATCGTCACTCCAGCTTGGACAGCTTCTTCAAACAAGTGCCAGCCTTCAATCAAATAGGCAGACTTGCGGTATTTTTTTTGGTGTAATTTCTTAGCATTTTTTACCACAGAATTGGCTTTTGAGGTTATAATAGTCATAGAAATATTATAACACAATCAAAGGGGTTTGGTATGCAAAAGGTTAGAATGATTGCCCAAGGTAGGGTGCAGGGAGTCGGCTTTCGTTGGGGTGTTTATAGCCTGGCCCTTGAAATCGGTGGCATCACAGGTCGGGTATGGAATAACGACGATGGCACAGTGGAAATCTTAGCCCAAGCAGACTCATCTGCTATCATGGCAAAATTTATCCAAGAAATCCGAAAAGGACCGACACCTTTTTCAAAAGTAAGCTACTTAGATGTCAAACTAAGCAACTTTCCTCCCTACTCTGACTTTAAAATCGCAAATTAGGTCTCCAGAACTATTGTATATTTTGTAAAAAAACAGTAGAATAGAAAGGTATAATTTTTAAAGAAGGAATAAAAACAGTGAAATCTATTAAACGTTTTGCATTCTCGGCTATGGGAGTGGCTATGTTGCTTGTCTTGACTGGCTGTGTCAATGTCGATAAAACCACAGGTCAGCCAACAGGATTTATTTGGAATACGATCGGAGCGCCTATGGCTGAAGCTATCAAGTACTTCGCTACTGATCAAGGTCTAGGCTTTGGTGTCGCTATCATCATCGTAACCATTATCGTGCGCTTGATTATCTTGCCACTTGGTATCTACCAATCATGGAAGGCAACGCTTCACTCTGAAAAGATGAATGCCCTCAAGCACGTCCTTGAGCCACACCAAACTCGTCTCAAAGAAGCAACTACTCAAGAAGAAAAACTCGAAGCCCAACAAGCTCTCTTTGCCGCTCAAAAAGAGCATGGCATCAGCATGTTTGGTGGTGTAGGATGTTTCCCTATCCTCCTTCAAATGCCTTTCTTCTCTGCTATCTACTTTGCTGCCCAACATACTGAAGGTGTTGCTCAAGCAAGCTACCTAGGAATTCCTCTAGGTTCTCCAAGTATGATTTTGGTTGCCTTCGCTGGTGTCCTTTACTATCTTCAATCGCTCCTTTCACTTCACGGAGTAGAAGATGAAATGCAAAGAGAACAAATTAAAAAAATGATTTACATGAGCCCACTCATGATCGTCGTCTTCTCCCTCTTCTCACCAGCCAGTGTTACACTTTACTGGGTTGTCGGTGGTTTCATGATGATTCTCCAACAGTTTATCGTCAACTATATCGTTCGTCCAAAACTTCGCAAAAAAGTCCGTGAAGAACTAGCCAAGAACCCACCAAAAGCAAGTGCTTTCTCAACACCAAATGGACGAAAAGACGTTACCCCTGAACAACCAACTGCTATCACAAGCAAGAAAAAACACAAAAATCGCAACGCTGGAAAACAACGTTCGAGATAAGAAGAAAGGCTTAGCTGATTTGCTAAGTCTTTTTGCAAGTCAAAAGCCCGATGTTTCCATCAGGCTTCTTTTCTATCCATGTACACGTTTCGTATAGTCTTGGTAACTTTCGGTATCCATGAGTTGTTTAGCGTTCTTAACGCGGTCTGCTGTTGGTGGTTTAACCCCTTCGAGGGAATAGGGAATTCCCAATTCACGCCATTTAAACTCACCCATGGTGTGATAAGGCAGAATTTCAAACTTATCCACATTTTTAAGAGTCTTGACGAACTTACCAAGTTCAATCAAGTCATCGTCTCTGTCTGTCAATCCTGGAACTAGCACGTGGCGAATCCAGACAGGTTTTCCAATATCTGATAGATACTGGGCACAGGCCAAGATATTTTTATTGGTTTGGCTAGTAACAATCTTGTGCTGTTCTTCGTTGATTTCCTTGATATCTAAGAGAACCAAGTCAGTGACAGCCATGAGTTTGTCAAACTTTTCAAGGTAACGTGGTTTATTACGGAAAGGAAGGGCACAGGTGTCCAAGGTACAGTGGATTCCTTGTTCCTTAGCCTTGGTGAAAAGGGCAATCAGGAAATCAATCTGCAAGAGGGCTTCTCCTCCGCTGACTGTAATCCCGCCCTTATTTCCCCAGAAACCACGGTAGCGCAAGGCTTCTGTCAAGACATCATCTACCGTCCGTTCACGTGATTTATTGGACTCCATAGCCCAAGTATCTGGGTTATGGCAATACTGGCAACGCATGTGACAGCCCTGTAAAAAGACAATAAAGCGAATACCAGGGCCATCTACCGCCCCAAAACTTTCTGTCGAATGCACCATTCCTGTCACTTGTCCATAATCAATTGTTTCTTCAGACATATCGTCACCTTCCTTGAAAACGTTTTATAGTTTTATTATATCACGACTTGAAGGAAAAACAAGATTTTTACCTATTTTTTAGAAAGCAATCTGTTTTTCAATTTCATTTTCAATCTATTCTCAGATTATTCTTCAAAATCAAAACCATACAAGGTTGCAAAATAGTCTTCAGGGCGCTCTGCACGGCGGATTTGACGGGCTTTGCCTTCTTCAGTATAAAGGATTTCCGCAGAACGAAGTTTGGCATTGTACTGGTAGCCCATTGAAAAACCGTGGGCACCTGTATCATGAATGACCAGCAAATCACCGATTTCTGTATAAGGCAGTTCGCGATTGACTGCAAATTTATCATTGTTTTCACAGAGTGAACCAACCACATCTACCACTTCAGCTGGTCCATCTGGATGAGTCATGTTGCTAATATGGTGATAGGCTCCGTACATAGCTGGACGCATGAGGTTGACTGCTGATGCATCCACACCTAGATAGGTACGGTAGGTTTTCTTCTTATGAGTGACTCTTGTGACTAAAGCACCGTGAGGTGCCAGCATAAAACGACCCAATTCGGTGAAAATCTTGACCTGACCAAGACCTGCTGGCGTAAGAACCTCTTCATACACCTTACGAACTCCCTCACCAATCAAGGCGATATCATTTGGCTCCTGCTCAGGACGATAGTTGACTCCAATACCCCCGGAAAGATTGATAAAGTCTAGTGAAATACCCAGCTTTTCCTTGATTTCAACAGCCAATTCAAAAAGCTGACGCGCCAACTCTGGATAATAGAGATGGGTGACAGTATTGGATGCTAGAAAGGAGTGAATCCCAAAAGTCTTGGCTCCTTTTTCCTTCAAGATGGCAAAGGATTCAAAGAGTTGGTCCTTGGTCATACCAAACTTAGCCTCCCCAGGATTATCCATAATGTCTGTCCCCAGTTCAAAAACGCCTCCAGGATTATAACGACATGAGATGATTTCTGGAATGCCTGCTGCTCGCTCCAAATGTTCAATATCTTCAAAGGCATCCAAGTTAATGATCGCACCCAATTCACGCGCATAGGCATATTCCTTATCTGGCGTATTGTTTGAAGAGAACATAATCTCAGAACCAGGGAAATCCAGTTTATGGCTCATCAAAAGCTCTACGTAACTAGAGCAGTCCACACCACAGCCTTCCTCTTGGATAATTTTCAAAATAGCTGGGGTTGGAGTAGCCTTAACTGCAAAATATTCCTTAAAGCCCTTGTTCCACGAAAAGGCTTGGTTGACGGCTCTTGCCTTCTCACGAATTCCCTTCTCATCATATAAGTGAAAGGGAGTTGGGAACTCGGCTACAATCGCTTCTAAGTCTTCTTTATTAATAAATGGTGTTTTCATAAGTTTCCTTCTATTCTATTTGCAAAGAAAGGCTGGGACAACCGTTCCAACCTTTATCCTTTATTCTTCTGTGTCAAAAATATTACCAATCTCAACATCGATGGCTTGGTTCTTGACATCAATATTGGTTACCTTCAAGAGTGACTTGTAGTCAAACTGCTTTTCACGTTCTTCTTGGGCATTGTCCGCAAAGACCGCTACACCTGCCAATTCTGAGTCGAATTCGCGCAAGAGACTAATCATCCCATTGACAGTTCCGCCGCCTTTCAAGAAGTCATCCACAATCAAGACACGGCTACCTGCCTTGAGACTCCGTTTTGAAAGGAACATTTTCTCGATACGGTCACCACTTGAACCGGATACATAGTTGACGCTAACCGTTGAACCTTCGGTAATTTTCAGGTCACGGCGCACAATGACAAAAGGGACATTGAGGACATTGGCAACTGCATTTGCAAGTGGCACACCCTTGGTTGCTACTGTCATAACCGCGTCAATTTTTTGATCCATAAAGCTCTTGGCAATAATGCGACCAATATTTTTCAAGATAGCTGGTGTGCTAAGTAAATCAGACAGGTAGATGTAGCCACCTGGCAAGATACGGTCACTTTCTGACAACTTGGCACGCAAGTCTTCAACCATTTCCTTAGCATCATGGTTTGAGATTGATGGTGTAAAGATAACACCTCCGCCAGCCCCAGTCACAGTCTGGATGTGACCGATTTCGATTTCCTCAAAGGCGCGTTTGATAATGACGATATCTTCTGAGATGGATGATTTAGCAGATTCATACTTTTCAGCAAAAGTATTGAGACTAGTTAGTTTATAAGGATGATTAATCAAATAGTTGGAAATGACAACCATCCGATCACTTCTTCTTAATTTCATTTCTATTTCCTATTCCATTTTTATTCAAAAAATCAAAAAGCAAACTAGAAAGCTGGTCACTGGTGGTTCAAAACACTGTTTTGAGATTGTCGATAGAACTGACAAATCCTGTAATATACCTGCATATATACATACGACAAGGCGATACTACCCTAGTTTGAAGAGATTTTCGAAAAGTATTCATTTTTGTCTTTTACTTATTATACCATATTCACAGAAAAAAACGAACATTCTTATTCTAAAAAATGTCCATTTTTCTTAAATTATAAATCTAAACCTGGTTTATAGAAGGAACGATTGTCCATAGCGAAGATTTTATTGGTCATCTCTCCTTTATCCACCAAAGCCAGAGCTGTTGACATCATCATCATGCTGGCATCCAGATTGTCAATCATATGGATAATCTCTGCTTCCATAATGCGTGGACGGACTGGACTTCCATACTCAAGTAAGCCGTGGTGACTGAGAATGACGTGGCGGAGCAAAACGACTTCTTCCTTGGTATCATCAATGCCGAGCTCCATAACTGTCTTGGTAATTTCACTATCAATGAGAGCGATATGTCCAAGAAGATTGCCTCGCACTGTATACTCAGTCTGTTCTGGTCCCGTCAACTCGATAACTTTGGCCAAGTCATGTAGCATAATTCCCGCATAGAGCAGGCTCTTATTGAGCCGAGGATAAATATTGCTAATGGCATCTGCCAAGCGCACCATGGTCGCCGTATGATAGGCCAAGCCTGTTTCAAAGGCATGGTGGTTGGTCTTGGCTGCTGGATAGGAGTAGAATTCCTTATCATACTTGGTGTAGAGATTTCGGACAATCCGTTGCCAGACAGGATTTTCAATTTTGAAAATCATTTGCGACATGTAGTCACGAATTTCCTTGATATCAACCGGTGGCTTGACCTTGAAATCAACTGGGTCATTGGGTTCACCAGCTTGCGGCAGGCGGAGAGTGATTTGATTGACCTGTGGAGTGTTGTTATAAACTTCTCGGCGCCCTTTCATGTAGACAACCCTACCTGCGGTAAAGGCCTCAATGTTATGAGGTTGGGCATCCCAGAGCTTCCCCTCAATCTCGCCACTATCATCTTGGAAGGTAAAGGCTAGGTAGTTTTTCCCAGCTCGAGTTTGCCTCAGGTCAGCTGATTTGATTAAGTAAAAACCTTCAAACAGCTCATCTTTTTTCATGTGACTAATCTTCATATTCTTCCTCATTTTCTTGGAAATGGAGTAGATCAAGCGCAGGCTCACCTTCTGACAACTCAATGTGACGGAGCGTCCGCTCGATAGCTGTGGTACGACGGTTTAATAATTCATCAATATTGCCAGAGGCATGTTGGAGATGTTTTTGTGCCTTTACCAGAATACCACCAAACTTGCCAAACTCGGTCTTGACGCTGGCAAGAGTATTACTGATATGGTCGGCACTCTTTTGGATATTGAGAGTTTTGAATCCAACTGATAGGGAGTTAAGAAGGGCTGATAGGGTACTTGGACCTGCAACAATAATCTGCTCTTCCCGCCTCAAATCATCAAAGAAGACAGGATTGCGGACAATTTCTGAGTAGAGACCTTCTGTCGGGACAAACAAAACTCCAAAATTGGTCGTCCGAGGTGGTGCTATGTACTTGCTCTTAATATCCTTTGCAAAGCGTTTGACGCTGGCTAGGAGCGACTTACGACAGCGTTCGATTTCGTCCTTGTCACCTGCTTCATAGGCTTCTTCTAAGCGATAATAATCTGCCAGTGGAAACTTAGAGTCAATCGGTAAGTAGACATATTCTTGGTCGCCTTGTCCGGGTAACTTGATGGCATACTCCACTCGTTCACTGGAGTTTTCAACTGTTGCGTATTCTCGTTCGTACTGGGCAGGGGTCATGATATCCTCGATGATTTGCCCCAGTTGCAATTCTCCCAGAATCCCTCGTGTCTTGGTTCCAGAGAGAACCTTGTTGAGGGCGCCGACATCGCGGGCAACTGTCTGCATTTCCCCCAGGCCACGATTGACCGACTCCAGTTGTTTGGAAACTGTCTCAAAGGAAGCCTGCAAGCGTGTCTGCAAGGTCTTTTCTAGTTTTTCCTCGACTGTCTGGCGCATTTGTTCCAAACGTTGCTCGTTTGATTCCTGCAAGGCTTGGAGACGTTGGTCGGTCTTATCTCTGGTTTGGAGGAGATTATCTGTCATTTCTTGACGGACTTGCGTCAGACCTTGGTGCAATTCGATTCGCACTTCTTGCAAACGGTCGCTGACAGCTACTTCCAAGTCTTTTTGATCTAACTGCCTGGCTTGTCTGGCTTGTTCAAAACGGTAATCCAACTGGTCTGACAAGTGATCTGCCTGATCCTCCAAGCTCTTGCTGAGATGTTTTTCCTGCTTATCTTGTCTTTGCCAAATCAGAAAGAGGCCAGCTAGGTTGGCAATCAATAATAGAACAAGTAAACTTTCCATCCTACCTCCTGTCCTTACTATGCAGCACGACCACATAGCCAGCTGGGCAAGTCACCGAAACTTCCCTATCTATATATTCGTTAGAAGCGTACACTTTTTTAAAGAAAAAATTTTCCTCTGTCAACTCATACTTGGCACCAATAATAGTCAGCTGGCTATCCCGAACTGGCATAAAGGCTAGGTAGTCATAGTCTGAACGAGGTTCTAGCTGACTGGTCCCTTCTGGACAATAGGCAATCAAGTTTTGCCCATCCTCAATCGCTATCTGGCGCATATAGGGTGCCAACTTAGGATTGCTAGGCAGAAAGACATTAGCCAGCATATGGTCAATACGACCACCCAAAGCACCGAAAATAGTGACCTGAGCCTGAGGATTTTGTTCAAAGATGGTTAAGAGAGCCAATTCCAGATCTGTATCATCCTTTTCTGGTCGGGCTTGAACAAAATACTGGGCACGTTTTTGAATCACCTGTCGCTCTTCTTCCGTCACAGAATCAAAATCTCCGACTGCTAGAGCAAGAGGTAAGTCTTCTTCCAAGACCCAGAGCGAGCCTCGATCCACCCCAACAAAAGCATCAAAATCTGTCCGATAATGACCGCGGTTTCCGCCTGCAAAAACTGCAACCCTAGTCCAGTTGTTTTCTGAGAGTTTGTACTCGCTCATTGACTTCTCCCTTAAAGACATAGGAACCTGCTACAAAAACAGTCGCACCAGCTTCTTTGGCTTGAGCAATAGTTTGGTCATCAATCCCACCATCCACTTCGATTTCAAAGTTCAAACCTTTTTCCTCACGAAGAGCAACCAACTCACGAACCTTATCCATGGTTTCTGGCAGAAAGGCTTGCCCACCAAAACCTGGATTAACCGTCATGACTAAAACTTGGTCAACTAGATGAAGGACGTGCTTGATGGCTTCAACTGGTGTGCCAGGATTGATAACGACTGAAGGCTTAACTCCGAGTGAACGAATTTTTTGGAGGGCGCCATGAATATGAGGTGTTGCTTCTACATGGATACTGATGATGTCTGCACCTGCACGCGCAAAATCTTCCAGATGATGCTCAGGGTTTGACACCATCAAGTGGCAATCGAAAACCATCTTACTATGAGGACGAAGGCTCTCGACCACACCTGCACCAAAACTGATTTGCGGTACAAAATGACTGTCCATGATATCGATATGGGCATATTCTGCCCCAGTTGCTTCTAGACGTTTGATTTCACGTTCAAAGTTGGCATAATCTGCTGCCAGAATTGACGGAGCAATCTTGTATTGAGACATAGGTTTCTCCTTATTTTGGAATTTTTTTGCTGACTTTTTTATAGGTTTCTCTACGATTTTCAATTTCACTAAGGAATTGCAGGTAATTGTCAAAACGGAAGGTTGCAATAACACCCTCTTCAACAGCTGGTTTGACGGCACAAGACGGCTCATGGGTATGGGTACAAGTACGGAACTTACAATCTCGGCTAACAGTAGCAATCTCTGGGAAAGTCTGATTGAGGTCTTCAGCCCTTGATACTTCATAGTCCAAGGATGAAAATCCTGGTGTATCTGCGATTTTACCCCCGTTGAGATTGTAAAAACTAACAGCTCGAGTGGTATGGCGACCGCGACCTAGACTGTCTGAAATTTCTCCCGTTTCAAGATTGAGGTCTGGTGCGATTTTATTGAGAAGAGTTGACTTCCCAACACCTGTCTGCCCCATAAAGACCGTAACCTTGCCTGTTAACAAAGACAGGAGTTCCTCTTTACTGGTCACAAAGTCATAGCCGATGTCACCATAGGTCTGCTGGTAAAAATCCAGTTCTCCTCTATCTTCCAACAAATCCATTTTGGAAATATAGACGATGGGATGAATACCCTTGTGCTCCAAAAGAACCAAGAAACGATCCAGCAAATTGCTGTTAAAATCAGGTTCCTTGACGGACATGATTACTACAGCTTGGTCAATATTGACAATGGGCGGACGGACCAGACTGTTTTTCCGTTCGTGAATTTTGAGAATGTAACCCTCTGAATTTTCCTCGGCAGAGAAATCGACCCAGTCCCCAACGTAAGGGGTATGCCCTTTTTTACGAAAATTTCCACGCGCGCGTGTTTGATAGACCTGACCATCACTCTCTACATAGTAGAACCCAGCCAAGGCTTTAATGATTTGTCCTTGCAAAATAACTCCTTTAAAATTGTTAGTTCCATTATAACAAAAAAAAGCTATTTTAGCTTAGCTTCTCTTTACAATTTCGATAAGTCTATTCTAAAAGAAAAAGATACACTCACGCTTTAGATACAAAGTTTTATACAAAAATAACGAGTCTACCTCCTTATATAAAAACAGGCGAACAGAGAGCCTAAAACTCCCTGTTCGCTTTACTTTTTCTGTGTGTAATAGAAAAAACCTAATAAAGCAAGACAAAAAATATGAATATAAACTCCATACATCATGTGGGGAAAGACAGACTCTATAAAATAGCCTGGTAGATAGATGATTGGAAATTGATAGAAATCATAGGTCGTTAGAGATAGTAAACAAAGAACATACATAAATACTGCTACAATTAGAACCCATCCTTGCTTTCGCCATAGAAAAATCATCAATAAGAACAGACAAAGTAGATAGATTGACCAATTTCGCAACATAAATTGAAAACCATAAATCATACTTTCAGTCGTTTCTCCATCAATCACATCAACTACTTTATAGAAAGGTAAACAATAGCTCACTAAAAAAAGAAGGGGACTAATTATTTTTTTCATATTCTCTACCATGGATTATTTTGCAAGTAAGCTGACCATCTATCTCCATATCGAATCAAATGAACAGTATAATTAGTTACTACCCGATTTTCACCTGGTCCAAGCTTAGAAAAACCTGTGCTATACTCCCAACTACTTCTTGCACCTGGATGAAACCATTTTTGCTGGGATGAATACCAACCATCTTGTCTAACTTCCACACTTGAAGATTCTATTTCGATATCCCTTTCATGGAAGTCAACTCCTCCACTTATTTTAGTAATATTTTTTTTGTACACCTCCATCATAACTCACCCAGTGAACAACAGTATACAATTCCACACTATAAGTACTATTAAACTGACTTTGATGAGTAGTAATGTTTTGAGTATAAGCGTGCACTTTCTGTATACCAAAAATATGGTCTAATATATTCGTTGGTTTAGCAAGCTTATTGTAAGCCTCTTCAACAAAAGTAGCCTTCTCTAAATCAGCGGTATAAACAGTTTTTCCTTGTACTACTTGATTATTTATAGAAGTAATACGGCTATCCACAACAATGGGGGCCACCATATCTCCATCGCTAGTTTCTATTTTAGCTGCCTCTTTCACCTCATATACAACTCGATTTTCTTCAGACTGAATCACTTCTACCCCATTTTTTTCAGGTATAGATAATCTAGTTTGCCCATTAGAAACCGTTATATTTGGACCAATATTCTTCTCATTTGCATAAGTCGCAATAGGAAATCCTGATAGAACCACTGCAGACATAAGGCTATTGACTAATTTTTTTCTCATGAATATCTCCTTCCCATTTTCAAGAGAAGTAAAAATAGCTAATATAAGATGAACGTTTCCTTATATTTCAGAATAGGATATCTATCTGAAAGCAATTCACACTCCTATAGGTAACTGTTCCAAATCTTGGCTACATATATTTCAATAGTTTGCTACAAAAAACTCCTTTCTAAGTCTATTGAACATGCCCTTATTCACCTACTAATATATCACAAAAATAAATAAATACAAGACTGTTTTTTCTACTAGTTTTATGATAAAATAGTATTGTTAGGGTAAATTTCATACGTAAATGTCGAGCGAAAAATCGATGGAGCAGAAATCGGTAGACAAAGACTCGATTTCGTTGGTCCAGCCCCACAAGGCTAATCAGGTATTTCACGAGTTTAAAAATCTAATGAAGTGCCCAATCAACTACTGATTCATTGATTTAATACGAACTATAGTGGATTGAACCTAGAAATAGTAAACTAAGGATTCTAAAACGTTTCTAGAAATTAATTTGACTTTCCTAATCTCTTTGTTCATATCTTATTTCAATCTACTATATATACCAAAATGCTGGGACAAAAGTCTTTAAAATCAGAGAAACGCATATTATCAGGTGTTGGAAAACCTTGATAATATGCGTTTTATCATAGAAAGATCTACTTCATTTTTTACTAAAATTAAGTTTTTGTCCCAGCCTCTTTTGGCATTTTCATAGCTTAACTAACACTATTTAAAGATGTTTTGCAAGGCATCTGCTAGGCTGGCAAATTCTGCCAAGCTAAGGGCTTCTCCTCGTACACTTGGTGACAAGCCTGCTTGGTCCAAAGCCTTGGTCAGCTTGTCCTTGACTTCCTCAGTCTTGCCAAAGTAACCTGTCAAGTTATTCCACAAGGTCTTGCGGCGATGGGTAAAACTAGCCTTGGAAACCTTAAAGAAGAAGTTCTCGTCTTCCACTGCTACAGCTGGTTCTGGACGACGCACCATTTTCAAGATGGCCGAATCCACATTTGGCGCTGGCACAAATACCGTACGAGGCACGATAAAGGCAACCTTGGCAGTCATGTAATACTGAACCGCAATCGACAAGCTACCATAAGCCTTGGTATTCGGCTGAGCGGAGATGCGGTCCGCTACCTCTTTCTGCATCATAACCACAAACTCACTAAAAGGAATCCCACTCTCTATCAAGTGCATGAGAATAGGCGTTGTGATGTAGTAAGGCAAATTAGCCACTACCTTGATTGGCAGGTCAGGATTTTTAAAATTCTGGATATGTTGCGCCAAATTGACCTTGAGAATGTCCTCGTTGACCACGGTCACATTATCAAAATCACGCAGAGTATCTGCCAAAATTGGCACTAAACGATGATCAATCTCAAAGGCCATAACTTGAGCCGCACGCTCAGCCAGAAACTCCGTCAAGGCACCAATACCTGGCCCGATTTCGATGACATTGACCTGGTCATCAATCTCAGCCGTATCCACGATTTTTTGAAGGATGTTGGTATCCGTCAGGAAATTTTGCCCGAAGGACTTTTTAAAGGTAAAACCGTGACGCTCCAGCACTGCCTTGGTCACGCTATAATCTGCAATTCTCATCTATTCTCTTTTCTATTATCTGTTACTACTATTGTAACACATTCCCCTTGTATTTTGGGGGTGAAAATCATACCAAAAAACTATCTTTCCTCGTGAAGAAAGATAGTCTTGGAAATCTTTAAAGGGGGACTTAGCGGTTCTCTCGAAACATACGTTCAAAAAAATCAGCTTCCTGATAACTTCGATTTTCGGGTAGGGTCAAATCTACATCCTCCTCTACATCATCCACTGTCAGTTCAACCGTTTGAGGTAAATTTTTCAAACGATAATGCTTTTGCCTTTGCCCTTCAATACTAGCAAAATCAAGCAAATAGCCATTCACTCGGATTTGAACCAAAAGGAGATGATTGGTCATATTTTCCATGATGAGAATATCTTCTAAACCACCTCTGGCACTAGGATAATCAGATACCCTGCGAATACGGATTTTTTCACACATGAGCAAGTTCCCTCATATCAATGATTTCATCGGCCTTATTCCAGACTAGGGGATTATGGGTCGCAATGATGATCATTCGATTTTCATCTTTCAAGCCCACCAAGAGATTCATAACCTCCTCTGAATTTTCAGGATCAAGAGCTGCTGTTGGTTCATCTGCCAAAATCAAGGGTGGATTTTTCAAAATAGTCTTCGCAAGGGCAACTCGTTGAGCCTCTCCCCCAGATAAAGTATAAATTTTTTGTTCTAAATCCAAATACCCTAGATTAACTTTTTCTAAAGCCTCCACTTGCCTTTCCAAACGTTCTACTTTTGAGATTTTCTGACCGACAAAGCCCAAATCCAAATTCTCTTTGATTGATTGGTTTTCTAAGAGGCCAAAATTTTGAAAGAGATAGCCCATCTGGTCTCGAAAATACTCACGAGTGGGAATGGTTTTTAAATCTTTCCCCTGATAGAGAACCCTTCCACCATCTATCTTTTCTAACTTTCCTAAGATGTTCAGCAGCGTCGTCTTTCCGCTTCCACTCTTTCCGATTAAGGCATAGACCTTGCCCTTCTCCAGCTTGAGATTTAAACCAGAGAAAATCGCGCGGTCATTAAACTTCTTTTCCAATCCTTGAATATCAATCATCTTATTTTCCTTTCAATACTGCCATGCTACCAGCTTCTTCTTTTTTGTCCTGCCTTACTAAAATCAAGAGGGAGTTAAGCGTAAACAAAGCTACAACTAGAGCGCTGATCAAACCATCTCCTGTCAAAATACTAGATAGAACCAGGCCAAGCAAGAGAACTCCTCCTTGCGCCAGCAAGTACTTGCCATGAAGTTCATAAATTGT
Organism: Streptococcus sp. 1343; assembly: GCF_013277355.1. Taxonomy (NCBI): domain Bacteria; kingdom Bacillati; phylum Bacillota; class Bacilli; order Lactobacillales; family Streptococcaceae; genus Streptococcus; species Streptococcus sp. 1343. The sequence goes on along the minus strand of NZ_VMMT01000064.1, from coordinate 5,695 downwards.
CATACCAGAAAGACGTTTAATCATAAGCTCCCGTCTGAACTGCTCAAAATAGAGAAGATTCATGGAATCAAATAACAAGATAGCCGTAGACAGGGTCAAAATCGTCCCAATAAGGAGAGAGTAAAACTCCACCCGTTTGTCATTTAGTACCTTGGCAAAAAATAGCTGGCTTTTTACCAAGTAAGAGACCTTGTGATACAGACCTTGCTCTTTTAGAGCTGTGATGCTGTCTCCATATCGATCTAGTTTCAAGGCACTATTAGCCGTAGTTCCCCACAACATCCCTGCAACAGGTCTTGTTCCAGTCGCTTGCGGCGTTAGAACTACAATAATCGGATCTTTTAGGTACTGACGTGTCGTCTTGTACCCATCGTTATAGAGGAAGCGTTCCTGTCCTGTTTCTGTAAAATCTAGCCTTAGCTGTGGGAGGTAGTGTTTCTGACTCGTCACTTCTACACTTTCAGATGAAAATCTTTGCAGGTAATCTGTAAATAATCCTTGATAGTAGGCAGACTGCTCTCGCAAGCTCTCAGGCAAGATCAGCCCAAACTCTCCCTCAGACAAGTTTTGCATCTTGTCCATAAACTCTGAAGAAACGGTAATCTTTTCTTCTATCAGATAGCGCGGTGAGACATAGATAACATTCCCTGACGGTGTGTAGTCACTGAGACGATTGCCATCTAGGTCCACTTCTGCTCCATCTGAGAAATTGTCAACATTGCTCATGATATAAAAAGAGTCTGTATTGGCTAACCGTTCTTCAGTAAATGTCTGCCACTCACGATTATCCTTACGCATTCCTTCTTCATCGGCAAATGCACTAGACCAACCAAAGGATAGACGGTAACGATCTGAGGACTGACTCCATTTATCGCTAGCTCTCTCCATTTCCTGCATTTCACGGTAGTGGGGTAGGAGAGCAGTCGCACTCGATCCGACCACCAGTACGGCTAAGAGTTGCCCCACCATCATCAATGTCATCATACGTTTGAGAGGGAGTTTCCCTTTCAATAGATCCACCAGACTATTTTCTTGTAAACCAAGTAGATACACGACACTTAGTAAGGTAGAAATCCCTGCCAAGGTCAATCCATAAAGTAGAAGAGCAATGATGACAAGTTGCACCGTTGCCATAAACAAGGCACCTTGATACCAGAGAATCCCCAAGCCCAAAAGACTGGATACCAGTACCGAGAAAATAAGTTGTCTCACATCTTCTAACACCGGTCTGAGAGCAACCCCAAACAAGCTCTCACCAGCTATTAAGCGAATCCCTGCTTGACGAAGGGACTTGATCCGATAAATCAGGGTCAGACTCATAAAAGTCAGCAGAAAAATAGCTAGACTCAGTAGCCCCATTGGGGTAGCAGCCAAGAGGACGACCATCGAAAATGCCTCCGTTCTATTCGAGACAACACCATTATAACCAAGTTCTTGCAGGGCGGTCTGTAAGCTCACTCCATCCAAACTTCCTGATACAATCAAGTAAGACCCTAATAAATCACTCGTTTCTGCACTCTCCTTGGAGGAAATGGTCAAACCTTCTGGAAGCTCTCCCTGACCATAAGTGGCATAGGTAAAGCGTGTTTCTCCAGCTTCATTTGGCTCAACAATCCGACGAGCGATGAGACTATTGTGCTCTACCGCCAAGTGACTCAAAGCCTCTGTCAGTTTTTCTCGATCAGCTACTGATTGGTCTAGCCCAGTACCCATCACATCAACAGAGGGATAGTTACCAAATAAAATCTCTTCTCGATGATCAACGGAATTTATCACCATATAAAGCGATACCAATACCATTGAAATCAAAATAAATAAACGTTTCATCATTTCCTCCAAAAAGTTACTTGGTCACCTGCTAGAGAGATGACCAAGTAAAGCATTGTTATCAACTCACCCAGAAATGTTTTTACTTTCTCGTGTATAATTTTTAATAATCATAATAAAAGCTTACTTGCTCGCCCCACGCAGTACGAATCCAAGCTCGAGATGTTCCTCCTGCATCAGCATATCCCTTATCAGATGAACTATTCCATCTGCTAGAAACTGTTGAACTATGGTATTTTGAGGGGTGATAGTAGTTTGAGTAAGCACCTCCGTTAGCCGAACCATACGTCCAGACACCACCACCTGGATACTTAACCGCGGCCGATACTACTGCTACTCCTCCACCTAATGTTGCTACAAGACTCGCTACAAGGGCTAATTTTTTAACTGTTTGTTTCATATTGATACTCCTCTATTTTTTATTATATCATAAATATTTATTATATATTGTCTATTTTCTATTCAAGTAAAACTAAGTCATGGATCATAGACCTTTTCAAAGCAACACCTCATTACATTCTCCTTTCTATCCGTGCCACCAATCTCCAAAACTAAAATATGTTAAAAACATGATAAAACCAAACATATCACACCTCCTTATTTCTATGTCATCTATTATAAAACTTATATCAATAAACTCCAAGGACACCAATGTCCTTAAAATCTAACTATTTCATATTATTTTTAGCTTATATCTAAAAAAACAGTTCTAAAGACGAACTTTAGAACTGTTTTGATGCGAGAACAGGGACATTTTTGTCACTGATTCACTATGTTTATAAATATTTTTTGACATCCTCTTGCCATTCCTCTGTCAATTTCTTTACTAGAAATTCATCTCCAATTAGCTGCGCAAATGTTTTAGAAGACTGATAAAATGATTCAGCTAAACTAAAATCTCTTTCTTCTCTTAATGCTTGCTTCCACAAAAACATAAATATAAGAGGTTTCTTTTGATAATCTTGAGTTTTATCCATAATTTCTTGTAAACACGATAGATAATCATTAAAACAATCAGTTACTCCTACCTTTTCAAGACAACACATTCCTGAAATAAGAGTATCTCTAATTATAAAGTAATTCTCTATTTGAGTTACCTTCTTCTGTTCCAAAAGAAAGAGCATTAGCTTTTCGATTTGATTTATAAATTTGGCAAGATCTTTTCTAATGAGCATTTGATAAAAAAACAAACGAATCAACAACATATCATTTGTTGAATAAACTTCTTTTTCTATGATCTGAGGCATATGTTCCTCAAGTATTAACTCTGCATATTCAGGCCTTCTAGTTCTAGAAGTATCCAAACACGCCTGCAATACTTCACATGCTAATTGTTCTTCTTTAGGAAGATTATCAAAGTATGTTTTATAAATCTCTTCCAAACACGCTTCTTTCTTATCATACTCCTCTTCTTTACCATAGATTGGTTCACGTAAAATCTGGTATTTCAATTCTAAATAAGCAGAAGGAAGAGCTGAAAAATCTGGCATAAGGCTATAAGCTGGAACTCCTAGCCGGCGAGCAATATAGTCTAACTTGGGCAAACTCGGTTGCGAAGCTCCACTCTCAATTCGCGACAGTTGACGAACTGTCAGTTCTTGCTCATCTCCACAGAAATCTGGACGACTAATTCCTTTTTCTATCCGAATCTCTTTAATTTTTTGACCAATTAACATCAGACACCTCCTCTTCTACCTGCTTCGAAAAATACTGTGAAACTTAAAAAATTGTAACGGCTACATCTTTCCTACTCATAAGATTTCATAGCTTCTTCCACTTCTGCCAAAGTAACCCCAAATAACTCTAGGCGTTTGAGGAGTTGCTTGCCGTTGGAATAACCGATTCGGAGAGCCTCTCCCAGATACTCTCTGCGTCTACGACTGTCTGCTCCCGCTAAGAAACCTAGGCGAATCAAGTCGCTACGACTGATGTCAAACTGACTCTCATGTTCAAATTGTTCTGTCACCTGAGCTAGAGCCGTTTTCAGGTCTTCATAGCTGGCATGTTCTATTCCCAAAGAACGCCCCTTGGTTTTGGACTTAGGAACAGCTTCATCTCGTTTGAGAAAGGCATGCTGAACTGTTGGAATGGCCGTCATAATCATGCGACGAATCCGCTCCCCATTAAAATCTGGGTCTGTAAAGACAATGACTCCATGACGTTGGTGCAGGCGCTGAATCCGCTCTATATCCTGATCATTGATGGCAGAACCTCGTGTCTCATAGGTCTCTACATCGAAGTAACGTTTGAGATTGACCGTATCATCGCGACCTTCAACCACGATGACTTGGGAAATTTTCTCTTTCATTACTTGCTGTCCAATCCAAAAATGCGTTCTGCATTTGCAGTCGTTGCCGCCGCTAACTCTTCTGCCGTCATCCCACGCAAGGCAGCAATAAAGTCCACCACATAGCGAGTATAGGCTGTTTTGTTTTCGCGACCACGTTTAGGAACAGGAGCCAAGTAAGGCGCATCCGTCTCCACCAAAAGCTTATCCAAAGGTAACTCTTTAGCTGCTTCTTGGATGTCAGTTGCCTTCTTAAAAGTCACCACTCCTGAGAAGGAAATGGTCATACCAAGCTCGACAAACTTCTCTGCCCACTCAAGCGTCCCTGAAAATGAATGCATGATACCACCTCGAGAGCCAACTCCCTCGCTCTTGATAATCTCATAGGTATCTTCCAGCGCATCACGGGTATGGACAACAAAAGGCAAATCCAAGTCCTTAGATAGCTGAATCTGACGGCGAAAAACCTGCTCCTGCACCTCTTTGGGCGCTGTCATCCAATGATAATCCAAACCAATTTCACCTAAAGCCACAACCTTGGGATGCTTGAGCTTGTCAAGCAAGTAAGCCTCGACTTCCTCCGTGTAAGTCCCTGCTTCTGTAGGATGCCAACCGATAGTCGCATAGAGCTGGTCATACTCATCTACCAACTCCAAGGCACGCTCAATCGTCGGTTGATCAAAACCAACAATATTCATCTGTGTCACACCCATCTCAGCAGCCAAGGCAATTTCTTCTGCCTCACGACCTGCAAATTCTTCTACATTCAAGTGTGTATGTGTATCAAAAATCATCTCTTCTAACCTCGTTTTCTATCTTCTATTATACCAAAAAAGAGGAGGGGTACCCAATTTTTCGGTTTCCCTCCTCTCTTTAATAGAGCTATTCTGCTAGCTTTTCTACTCGATATTACCCATCTCCTGTCCCACAGTTAGAGACAGAAGAGACTGGTTACATTGATAGAATATCCCTTTTCAGCTAAAGTGTGCGATTATCTTGGGTTCTCACTTTTCTCACCCATCACTAGGATTGATGATTTCTCCAAATCCCCCTTATAATCTAACTTTAAGTAGAGAATAGAATTTTCTAGCTATCCTATTTTCTACGTCTAGCCTTTCTTCCTAGCAAAGCAAAACCACTTGTTGCCACCACTAGACCAAGACTAGCAAGTGCTGCACTTGATGCTGAACCTGTGTTAGGTAATTATTTGCCAGCAGGCACTTTAACAGTTGATTTTTCATCAGTAACTATGTACTACTCTAGATTCAATCTATTATATAAGAATGTTGAGTTACTAGCTCATCCTTCCATTATCTCTTATATTACAAAATACTCCATAATCTCCAGTAGCATAAATCTGGCTAGAGATTATGGAGTTATTTTCAGCCTTAATATCCTATCAAAAAATAATATTAAGATTCATTCAGTTAGATTTAGTTTACCAATTCACCATTAGCATTGACTCTATAGCCGTTTACTGTTGTATTGACTGCAAGCATACCTGATTCATCTACATAGTACCATTTCCCACTAACTTGGAACCATTGGCTAACTTTCATATCGCCATTACTATTGAGGTAG